>DATKLF010000018.1:0-16855 GCA_035542555.1 Solirubrobacteraceae bacterium
CGCATCGTCTGCTCGTCGATGTGCGGCTCGAGCGCGTCGTAGCCGTAGGGAAGCGGTGGGACCTCGAATGCCATGGCTGCTCCTTGGAGGGTCGCTGGTGGCCGTCGCCGGGCGGGCGGGACGGCTGACCGAAACCTAGTACACCCGCCGCCGTGCGCCGCCGCGGACGCCGGCGGGCCGCAGGCCACTAGGCTTCGCGCGGCCATGCGGATGAGCGAGCTGCTGCTGCCCACCGAGCGCGAGGCGCCCGCCGACGCCGAGGCGCTCTCGCACGTCCTCGGCGTGCGCGCGGGGCTCGTGCGCCAGCTGGGGGCGGGGCTGTGGACCTGGATGCCGGCGGGCTGGCGCGTCCACCAGAACGCGGTGCAGATCATCCGCGAGGAGATCGACGCGATCGGCGGGCAGGAGCTCCTGATGCCGGTCATCCACCCGCGCGAGCTGTGGCGCCGGACCGGCCGCGACCGGATCGACGAGCTGTTCAAGCTCCAGGACCGCAAGGGCAGCGAGCTGGTGCTCGCGATGACGCACGAGGAGGCGGTCACGTTCCATGTCTCCCAGATCGTGCGCAGCTACCGCGACCTGCCGCTGATCCTCTACCACTTCCAGACCAAGGCCCGCGACGAGCCGCGCCCGCGCGCCGGCGTCCTGCGCACGCGCGAGTTCGTCATGAAGGACAGCTACTCGTTCGACCGCGACCCGGCCGGCCTGGACGAGAGCTACGCCAAACACGAGCGCGCCTACGACCGGATCTTCGACCGCACGGGCCTGGAGTGGTACAAGGTCGACTCGGACGTCGGGATGATGGGCGGGACCGGGGCGCACGAGTACATGGCGCCGTGCCCGGCCGGCGAGAACGACGTCGCCCTGGCGCCCGGCTACGCGGCGAACGTCGAGATCGCAAGCGCGGAGGCCCGGCCGGTCGAGATGCCGCCGCCGCGCCCGGCGCCCGAGGAGGTCGCGACCCCGGGCATGACGACGATCGAGGCCGTCAGCGGCCATCTGGGGGTGCCCGCGGGCGCGCTGCTGAAGGCCTACCCCGTGGTCAAGGACGACGGGGCGATGACGCTCGTCGTGCTCCGCGGCGACCACCGCGTCAACGACATCAAGCTCGTCAACCACCTGCAGCAGGGCTTCAGACCGGCCAACGAGGCGGAGATCGCCGAGCGGCTCGGGCCGCCGGGGTTCATCGGCCCGGTCGGCTCGCAGCTGCAGGTGCTGCTCGACACGGCGGTCGCCGCCGACCCGGCGGGTGGCTGGGTCGCGGGGGCGAACCGGCCGGATCTGCACCTCGTCGGCGTCGAGCCCGGCCGGGATTTCGCGTTCGAGGCGGCCGACATCCGCACCGTCGAGCCCGGGGACACGGTCAGGGGCCACGAGATCCGGATCGAGCCGGCGATCGAGGTGGGGAACATCTTCAAGCTCGGCACGCGTTACTCCGAGCCGCTCGGCGCGACCTACCTCGACGAGCGCGGCGTCGCGCGGCCGATCTGGATGGGCTCGTACGGCATCGGCCCGGCACGCATCGCCGCCGCCGCGATCGAGCAGTACGCGGATGAGCGCGGCATCTCCTGGCCGCGCGCGCTGGCCCCCTGGCAGGTGCACCTCGTGGGCCTGGGCAAGCCCGGCACGCCCGAGCGCGACGCAGCCGAGGTGCTCTACGCCGAGCTGCGGGCGGCCGGGATCGAGGTGCTCTACGACGACCGCGAGGCCGGGCCGGGCGAGAAGTTCACCGAGGCGGAGCTGCTCGGCTGTCCACTGCGCCTGACCGTCGGCCGGCGCAGCGTCGAGGACGGGCTCGTCGAGGCGCAGGCGCGGCGTGGGCGCGCCGAGCTGACGGCCGTGCCGCTGCGCGAGGGCGCCGCCGAGGCGACCTGGGCGCTGCTGCGTGAGCAGCCGTGAGCGCGACGGTGAGCCAGCGCCCGGCCCCTCCCAAGCTCACCCTCCGCCGGCTCTCCGGCCTGGATCGCTCCGGCCCGCCCCCGGCGCAGACTCAGGCCGGCCAGCCGCTGCGCCCGTGGACCATCCCGAACGCCATCGGCTATGTGCGCCTCGCGCTGATCCCGGTCTTCCTCGTGCTCGCGTGGCGCTCGGACGGGACGGGTGCGGGCCCGGCGATCGTGTTCGCGGCCATCGCGGCCGGCGACTCGCTCGACGGGATGGCCGCGCGCGTGACCGGGCAGTACAGCCGGATGGGCGCGCTGCTGGACCCCGTCATCGACCGCCTGCTCGTGATCTGCGGCGTGGTCGTGTGCTGGCGCTTCGACCTGCTGCCGCGCTGGCTCCTGGCGGTGCTCGTCGCGCGTGAGGCACTGATGCTGCTCGTGGGGCCGTTCGCCGTCCGCCGCGGGGTCGAGCTGCACATCAACTGGTGGGGCCGCTGGGGGGTGTGGCCGACGATGGCCGCGCTGTTCTTCGCGCTCTGCGGCCTGCGCACCCTCGGTGCCGTGCTGCTGGCGGTCGGCGTGGCGCTGCTGCTCGTCGCGAGCGTGCAGTACGCCCGCGACGCGCGCGCGCAGCTGCGCGCGCGGCAACCCCCCGGGGGCGAAACCTCAACCTGACGTTGACCCCCGCGTGGGCGCTGGTATGCTCGCCGCCGCGCGGGTTCCCGCGCACGACGAGGAGCGCACGCACGCAATGGACGACACCTTTCCCGATCTGGGCTCGCTGAGCGACGACGAGCTCAAGGGACTGATCCAGACGCTGACCGACGAGGAGACCGAGATCTCCTACCGGCGGCGGATCCTGCACGGGAAGATCGACATCCTGCGCGCCGAGCTCGTCAACCGCCTGCGCAAGAAGCACGAGGGCGGCGAGGAGATCATCTCGGGCGCCGACGTGCAGCGGCTGACGGACATCCTCGCCGGGAAGGCCGGCGTCGCCGAGGCGCCGGACGCCGAGTAGGGCGGCTGCCACCGTGGCGCTGCACTGTCCGGAGTGCGGCTTCGTCAACAACGACGGGGCCAACTACTGCCAGAAGTGCGGGGCGTTCCTCGGCGACCTGCAGGGGTCGTCCTCGGAGTCCTCGACGGCCACCTACCTCATCGACGAGGCCGGCGAGCTCGTGGCGGTCGAGCTCGACGACCTCGTCGCCCAGGAGGGGGCGGTGCTCGTCGTGCGCGCGGGCGGCGGCCGCGTCGGCGAGAGCTTCCCGCTCGACCACGAGCGGATGACCATCGGGCGACGGCCGGAGTCGGACATCTTCCTCGACGACGTCACGGTCTCGCGCGACCACGCCCTCGTCGTGCGCCGCGGGGGCGAGGTGTTCCTCGACGACCTCGGCTCGCTGAACGGCACCTACGTCAACCGCCGGCGGATCGACTCCCAGCAGCTGGCCGACGGGGACGAGCTGCAGATCGGCAAGTACAAGCTCACGTTCCTCTCCCGCTAGCGGGCCGCCCGCGCCCCGGCTGATCCCGTGACCACCGACCAGCAGACAGCGGCCCCCGAGGCCCTCGCCCCCGAGGAGGGGCCGCGCGGCAAGGCGATGACGATCGGGGCCGTCTGCAAGGCGCTGGTCCAGGAGTTCCCGGACATCTCGATCTCGAAGATCCGCTATCTGGAGGACCAGAAGCTGCTCGCGCCCAAGCGCACGCCCGGCGGCTACCGGCTGTACTCGCCGGGCGACGTGGCGCGCCTGCGGACGATCCTGCGCCTGCAGCGCGACGAGTTCCTGCCGCTGCGCGTCATCCGCCAGGAGCTGGCCTCGGGGCGTTCGGAGAGCGACCTGACCGCCCCGCAGGCGGCCGCCGAGCCGGGTGCGCGCCCCAAGCGCCGCCCGACGATCACCGCCCCGTCCAGCGGTGCGCTGTACTCGCTCGAGGACGTCGTCGAGGACACGCGCGCGGATCCGAAGCTCATTCAGGAGCTCGAGGACTACGGGGTCATCAGCGGCCAGCAGCGCGGCGGCACGCGCTATTACGACGACACCGAACGCGAGA
This sequence comes from Solirubrobacteraceae bacterium, assembly GCA_035542555.1. Lineage (GTDB taxonomy): Bacteria > Actinomycetota > Thermoleophilia > Solirubrobacterales > Solirubrobacteraceae > F1-60-MAGs163. The sequence goes on from DATKLF010000018.1 coordinate 3,939, forward strand.
TCGTGCGCGCCGTGGTCGAGCTGGCGCGCTACGGCGTCGGGGGACGCAACCTGCGCGTGTTCCGCACCTCGGCGGACCGCGAGACGGCGCTGCTGCAGCAGATCCTCGCGCCGGCCCTGCGCTCGCGCAACCCCGAGCGCCGGCGCGAGGCGGTCGACGCGCTCGAGAACCTGGCGGCGGTGACGACCCATCTGAAGCATCTGCTGCTCACGCGCGACCTGCGCAAGCTGATCGCCTGACCCGGGCGATGGGCGACGAGCTGCGCCACCTGATCCGCGAGATCCCCGACTTCCCGTCGCCCGGGATCGGCTTCAAGGACATCACGCCGCTGCTGGCCGACGCCGCGGCGCTGGACGGCGCCGTGCGCGGCCTGGCGGAGCTGGCGCGCCCGATGAGGCCCGACCTCGTGATCGGGGCCGAGGCGCGCGGCTTCCTGCTCGGGCCGGCGCTTGCGCGCGAGCTCGGCTGCGGGTTCGTCCTGGCCCGCAAGCCCGGCAGGCTCCCGCACCAGACCGTCCGCGTCGAGTACGAGCTCGAGTACGGCGCGGACGCGCTGGAGCTCCACGCCGACGCCGTCGCGCCGGGGCACCGCGTGCTCGTGCACGACGACCTGCTCGCCACCGGGGGCACGGCCGGAGCGCTGTGCAGGCTGGTCGGCGTCGCCGGCGCGCGGGTCGCGGGCTGCGTGTTTCTCATCGAGCTGGCGTTCCTCGGTGGCGCAGGCCGGCTGGCGCCGCACCCCGTCGCAGCGCTGCTGCGCTACGACGCCGGGTAGCGTTGCGGGTCCGATGCCCGTCGTCGTGCGCACGCGCCGGCTCGCCGCGCCGCCGGCCGCCGTCTGGAGGACGGTCGGCGACCCCCACCAGCTCGCCCGCTGGTGGCCGAAGGTCCTGCGCGTGGAAGGCGTGACGTCCGGTGCCTTCACGCAGGTCCTGCAGACGAAGCGGGGAACCAATGTGCGCGCCGACTACACCCTGCTGGAGCGGCGTGCGCCGCGCGTCTGGCACGCCGAGCAGGAGGTCGAGGGAACGCCGTTCGAGGGGGTCCTGGCCGCGTCGGACACGCACATCGCGCTCGAGCCCGCGGGCGAGCGGGGCACGCTGGTCACGATCACGCTGCGGCGGCAGATGAAGGGCGTGGGGCGCCTGGGAGCGCCGCTGATGCGCCGGGCGACCGAGCGCACCGTCGAGAGCGCGCTCGACAACCTGGAGGAGCTTCATGCCGGCACGTGAGATGCGCTGGTGGGGCTGGGGGGAGGACGGGCAGGGCGGGCCCGCGCCGGCGCACGCCGTCGCCTGGCTCGAGGCGCAGCTCGGCGCTCCCCTCGGTCCCGAGACGCCGCCCGTCGCGCTCGAGGACGTGCGCCTGCCGCGCACGCGGCTGCGCCGGCGCGCGGCCGAGGCCCTGCGCGCGATCGTCGGCGAGGACGGCGTGCGCGAGGACCGCGCGGCGCGCGTCGTCCATGCCGCCGGCAAGGGCTACCCCGATCTCGTGCGCCTGCGCGCCGGCGAGGCGCGGCCGGCGCCCGACGCCGTCGTGCTGCCCGCGAGCGCCGGCCAGGTCGGCGCGCTGCTCGGGGCCTGCGCGCTGGCCGGCGTCGCGGTCGTGCCGTTCGGAGGCGGCACGAGCGTCGTGGGCGGCGTCGAGCCGTTGCGTGGCCCCCATCACGCCGTCATCGCCCTGGACCTGGCGCGCCTGACGCGGATGAGGAGGCTGGACGAGCGCTCGCGCCTGGCGAGCTTCGAGCCCGGGCTGCGCGGCCCCGAGGTCGAGCACCTGCTGCGCGCTCGCGGTCTGACGCTCGGCCACTTCCCGCAGAGCTTCGAGTACTCGACGGTCGGCGGCTGGGTCGCGACCCGCTCGGCCGGTCAGGCGTCGACCGGCTACGGGCGGATCGACGAGCTCGTGGCCGGCCTGACGCTCACCGCGCCGGCCGGCGAGGTGGCGCTCGCCCCACACCCGGCCAGCGCGGCCGGCCCGGACCTGCGCGAGCTGATCGTCGGGTCGGAGGGGGCGCTGGGCGTGCTCACCGAGATGACGCTCGAGGTGCAGCCGCGGCCGGCGGCCGGCAGCTACGAGGGCTGGATGCTGCCGTCGTTCGAAGCGGGCACCGAGGCGCTGCGCGAGATGGCGCAGTCCGGGGCGACGGCCGACGTCGTGCGGCTCTCCGACGAGCGCGAGACCGGGATGTCGCTCGCGCTCTCGGGTCTGACCGGCGCGCGGGCCGCGCTGACGGGGTCCTACCTGCGCGCGCGCCACGTCGCCGGCGGGGCGCTGGCGATCGTCGGCTGGGAGGGCGACGCGGACGCCGTCCTGCGGCGGCGGCGCGCCACGCGGGCGGTGCTGGCACGCCATGGGGGCGCGGCGCTCGGCCCGTCAGCGGGGCGCGCCTGGGCGCGCGGGCGCTTTCACGCCCCCTACCTGCGCGACGAGCTGCTCGGCCGGGGCGTGCTCGTCGAGACGCTCGAGACCGCCGGCACGTGGAGCGGCCTCGAGCGCCTCTACCGCGCCGTGCGGGCGGCGCTGGAGGCGCATGCGCCGTTCGTCGCCTGCCACGTCTCCCACGTCTACCCGAGCGGCGCCTCGCTGTACTTCACCTTCCTGGCCCCGATGGAGCGCGAGCGGCCGCTCGCGCAGTGGACGGCGATCAAGCGGGCCGCGTGCGAGGCGATCGTCGACGCCGGCGGCACGATCACGCACCACCACGGCATCGGGCGCGACCACGCGGCCTACCTGGCCGCCGAGGACGGCGAGCAGGGCGTCGCCGCGCTGCGCGCGCTCAAGGCGCAGCTCGACCCTGCCGGGATCATGAACCCCGGCAAGCTCGTCACTTCTTCAGGACGACCGTCCCGCTGAGGTAGGCCTGCGCGGGCGTGGTCGGCTTGCGCCCGGTCTGGCGCGTCAGCAGCACGGTGCGGTACTTCGCCGGGTCGACGGTCAGGCGGCTCTGCGCCCCGACCTGGCCGGTCGACGAGACGGCCTGGAAGTAGCCCAGCCAGACCGGCTGCTGGCCGGCGGCGGTGAGCCAGATCCCGTAGCCGCTGCCCTTGGGCGCGGTGGGGAGGCCCTGCGCGATGACATTGATCAGCTTCTGCCCGTCGCGGGTCACGAACTGCGCGATGCCGAGGGCCTTCGGGGCGGGCGAGCCGGCCGGGGGCGTGAGGTTCGCCTGGCCCAGGACCGTCGTCGCGGCGGCGGTCGTGGCGGCGGGCTTGGAGCTCGTGCCGGAGCTCTTCGTCGCGCGACCGACGAAGAAGCCGATCGCGAGGGCCGCGAGCAGCCCCACCGCGGTGAGCAGGATCGCGCCCCCGGCGCGCGAGCTGCGCCGGCCGCCCGCTGCCTCGCGCCGGGTCGCGCGTGCCGCCGGCGCCGGCGTATCGTCGCTGAAGAGCTCGCGGCGCTCGTCGGCGCCCTGGGCGGTCTCGGCCGACGGTGAGGCGGCCCCGTCGGGGATGTCGGGCAGCGGGCTGGAGGCCATCTGGCCGAGCTCGCCGGCCACGACGCGCGCCCACGCCTTGGCGGCGGGGACCTCCGCGAGGTACTGGCGTGTGTCCGCGGCGTGCGCCGCGTCCTGCTGGCCGAGCAGGTAGTCGCTGATCTCGGCGCGGCGGGTGCGGCTGAGCGTCGTGTCCGCCGGCCCGAGCGAGGCGACCGCCTCGTGCGCGCGGTCGCGCACGGCGGCGGGCGCCATGCGCAGTGAGCGCGCGATCTCGTCGTACGAGCGGTCCTGGGCGAGCAGCAGCCGAAGGACGGCCTGCTGGTCGGCGGGAAGGTCGTCGATCCGGGCCACTGGGCGCGGAAGACTAGTCGAGCCTCCCGGTATCGTGCCGCACCGATGCCCGCCTGGCCGTCCGAGATCGAACCCGTGGTGCCACTGGACGCGGGGTTCGACGCCCTGTACGGGCTCGAGGTGCTCGAGCTGAGCGAGGACCTCGCGCGCGCCCGGGTCGCCGTCAGCGATCGCGTCAAGCAGCCGCTCGGGCTGGTCCACGGCGGCGTCTACGCCTCCATCGCCGAGTCGATCGCCTCGTCGGCCACCGCCCGGGCGGTGATCGCCGACGGGAACATCGCGCAGGGGCTCTCCAACCAGACGAGCTTCCTGCGACCGATCTTCGAGGGCACGATCCACGCGGTCGCGCGCCCCCGCCACAAGGGCCGCACGACCTGGGTCTGGGAGGTCGAGATCAGCGACGACCAGGAGCGCCTGTGCGCGCTCGTGCGGATGACGATCGCCGTCCGCGCGCTGCCTCAGCGATAGCCGTTGGTGATCGGCATCCGCCGGTCGCGCCCGAACGCCTTCGTCGTGATCTTGATCCCGGGGGGCTGCTGGCGGCGCTTGTACTCGGCGAGGTCGACGAGCCGGATGACCCGCTCGACCGTCGCGCGGTCGAAGCCGCGCGCGACGAGCTGGTCGCGGCCGAGGTCCTCCTCCACGTAGCCCTCGAGGATCGGGTCGAGCACCTCGTAGGGTGGGAGCGAGTCCTGGTCGCTCTGCCCGGGCCGCAGCTCCGCCGACGGGGCGCGCGTCAGGACCGTCTCGGGCACGGGGGCGTCCGGGCGCGCGTTGCGCAGCCGCGTCAGGCGGTAGACGAGCAGCTTGGGGACGTCCTTGATCACGGCGAAGCCGCCGGCGCTGTCCCCGTAGAGCGTCGAGTAGCCGACCGACATCTCCGACTTGTTGCCGGTCGTCAGGACGAGCCAGCCGAACTTGTTCGAGAGCGCCATGAGGTAGTTCCCGCGGATGCGCGCCTGGAGGTTCTCCTCGGTGACGTCGGGCGGGCGGCCCTCGAACACGGGGCCCAGCATGCGCTGGTAGGCGTCCATCACGCTGCCGATCGGCAGCTCGAGCAGCTCGACGCCGAGGCGCTCGGCGATCCGGTGGGCGTCACCGAACGTCCCCTCCGAGGTGAACTGCGAGGGCATCGTCACGCAGGTCACCCGCTCAGGGCCGAGCGCGTCGACGGCGACGCATGCCACCAGCGCCGAGTCCACGCCGCCGGAGATGCCGAGCACGACGTGGCGGAAGCCGTTCTTCTCGACGTAGTCGCGCGTGCCGAGCACGAGCGCCGCGTAAACCTCCTCGTCGGCGTCGAGCAGCGGCGCCAACTCGCCCGCCGGCGCGTCCGCCGCGTGTGCCGGCACCTCGGTCGCGAAGGAGCCGAGATCGTCGAGCTGCGGGCGCGTCTCGTGCGCCGGCAGGCGATGGCGGGTGTCGCGCAGACGCGCGGCGCCGATCGCCTCGACGTCCACCGTGCACAGCAGCAGCGCCTCCTGGAACTGCGGCGCGCGGGCGATCAGCCGCCCGGTGTGGTCGACGACGAACGAGTGGCCGTCGAAGACCAGCTCGTCCTGCCCCCCGACCTGGCCGCAGAACGCGACGGCGACGAGGTTGTCCTTCGCGCGCTGGGCGATCATCTGCTCGCGCTCGACGCCCTTGCCGACCTGGTAGGGGGAGGCGGAGATGTTGACGATCAGCTTCGCGCCGGCGAGCGCCTCGTCGCTCTCCGGCGGTCCGGGCACCCAGATGTCCTCGCAGATCGTCAGGCCGACCGCCACGCCGTCGACCTCGATCAGCGCCCCGCGACGGCCCCGCTGGAAGTAGCGGTGCTCGTCGAACACGCCGTAGTTCGGCAGCCGGTTCTTGCGGTAGATGCCGCGCACCTGGCCGTCCGCGAGCACGGCGGCGCTGTTGAAGACGTCCTCGCCGCGCTCGGGGAACCCGACGACCGCTACGAGCCCGCGCGTCCCGTGGGCGATCCGCTCGAGCGCCTCGCGCACGTCCCGCAGCACGTGCTCGCGCAGCAGGAGGTCCTCCGGCGGGTAGCCGATGAGCGACAGCTCCGGGAACAGCGCAAGCTGCGCTCCCGCGGCGCGTGCCTCGGCCAGGCGCCCTTCGATCAGCGCGGCGTTCCCGGCGACGTCCCCGACGACCGGGTCGATCTGAGCGAGCGCGACGCGCACGTCAGCCGGAGGGCGCGCCGGCGTCCGGTGTGTGCGCGGAGCTCACGGCGCGGCGCTCCTCGATGCGCCACGGGTGGCGCTCGGTCTGCGCCGCGCGGGCGAGGTCGAACATGGCCCCCTCGAAGTCGGTGACCAGGTCGCCGAGGTCGGGGATCGCGTCGTAGTCGGCCAGGAGCCCGAAGCACAGGCGCCCGCAGTAGCTCATGATCGCCACGCACAGCGCCTGGTTCTGCGCGAGCGGCGCGACCGGGTGGATCGCGGTCATCCGGCGGCCCAGCAGGTAGAGCGGGTATTGCGGCCCCGGCACGTTCGTGACGACGAGGTTGAAGAAGCGCTGGCGCGCCTGCACGCGGGCGGCCTGGCTGGCGATCGTCGGGGGCGCGAAGTCCGAGAGGCCGGCGAGGACATCCGCGCCCACGGCCTGCCCGGATGACTTGAGGTCGCCCATCGCCTCGTGCACGAACGCGAAGGTCGCAGTGGGATCCTCCTCGTACACCGGCAGGGGGGCCATCATCGCCGCCACGCGGTTGCCGAGCGCCCCGCGTTCCTCGCTCGCTCGCACCGAGACGGGCACCATGACCTTCAGCACCATGCCGTCGGTGTCGACGCCGCGGCGCCGCAGCCAGCGGCCCAGGCCGAGCGACACGGTCGCGAGCACGGCGTCGTTGAGCGTTCCGCCGAGGGCGTTCTTCGTGTCCTTGAAGAGGTCGATCGGGACGTTGACCCAGCCGTAGCGCCGGTGCGGCCCGATCGGGACGTTCAGCGGGGTGGCGGGCGAGGGTGCGATGCCGGCCCACGCCATCGCCCCGGCGGCGACCAGGCGCTCGCTGACGTCGCGCACGACCTCGCGCGGGGCTCGCACGAGCGCGCGTGCCGCGCGCAGCGCCTCGCCCGGGGTGCTCGCGCGCTCGAAGAGGGCGTCGGCCAGCAGCTGTGTCGGGCTGGGCTCCGGGCGGGGGATCCACGCGGGCGGCGCCTCGAGCGCGGGCAGCGGGTCCGGCGTCGTGGAGAAGAGCACCGAGGTGATGTCGACGCCGGAGACGCCGTCGACCAGCGCGTGGTGCGTCTTGCAGATCATGGCGAAGCGCGGCTCGCCCTCGGGGGAGGGCGCGAGGCCCTCGACGAGGTGCACCTCCCAGAGGGGCTTGCTGCGGTCCAGCGGGATCGCGAACAGGCGGCCGGCGAGCGCGGCGAGCTGCTCGTCGGAGCCCGGCTGCGGCAGCGCCGAATGGCGCACGTGGTAGCCGAGGTTGAAGTGGGGGTCGTCGACCCACACGGGGCGGCCCTGGTCGAGCGGCACGAAGGCGAGCTTCTGCCGGTAGCGCGGGACCAGGTGCATGCGCTGCTCGAAGGCCTCGAGCACCTCGTCGTAGGCGGGTGGCGTGCCCTCGAACGTGATGACGGAGGCGACGTGCATGTGCGCCCCGTTCTTCTCGAGGTGCAGGAAGGCGGCGTCGAGGCCGGTGAGGCGGTCTGGATTCGTCACGCGCCCATTCTGCCGCCTCCGCGCGGATTTCCAAACCTTCAACATCTTGAGGTGACAGCTTCAACAGACTGTGTAATACTGACCGCGGCACCTTCTCGCCGCCACAACCACGGAGCCCGTCATGGACCTCAGCGACCCGATCACCTTCTCCCGCATCTACGCGGACAACATCCGCGGCGTCCAAGCGGCCGCCCATCGCATCCTCGGCGACACCACGCTCGCCCAGGACGTCGCACAGGACGTCTTCCTGAAGGTCTGGCGGCGCCCGGGGGCGTTCGACGAGCGCCGCGGCGAGCTGGGGAGCTACCTGCGGCTGATGGCGCGCAGCCGCGCACTGGACCTGTGGCGCGAGCAGCAGGCGGCGGGACGCGCGACGGACCGCCTGAAGCTCGTGGTCGCCGAACAGCGTGGCCGGCCCGACGACCAGCCCGCGCAATCGGCCGAGCGCGAGGAGACGCATCGCACGGTCATCCGCGCGCTGCGCTCCCTTCCTGAGAACCAGCGCGAGCCCGTCGCCCTGGCCTACTGGGCGGGCATGACGACCGAGGAGCTCGCACGGCGCGCCGGCGTCCCGCTCGGCACCGCGAAGAGCCGTGTGCGCCTCGGGCTCGCCAAGCTGCGCGGCGAGCTCGACGCGCCGCCGCACGCCGAGGCGGCCTGAGGCCGCCGATCATCTAGGCTCGCGCTCGATGCCGGTGAACGCGAGCGAACGCGATCCGAGGCTCGCGGCGCTCTTCGCCAGCGAGCTTGAGGACAACCACGGGTTCGAGTGGTTCGACGCCCACACGCACATGGGCGAGAACGATCCCGACGGGCGCTCGGCGACGGCGCAGGAGATCGTCGAGGCGCTTGACCGCGCCGGGCAGCAGCGAGCGCTGATCTTCGCGATGCACGAGCCGGACGGCTACCCGCCCGCCAACGACGCGGTGCTCGCCGCGTGCAGCATCTCCGCCGGCCGCCTGTTCCCGCTCGCGCGGATCGACCCCAAGCGTGATCCGATCGCCGAGGCGGAGCGCTGCCTGGTGGCCGGCGCCCGCGGCTTCAAGCTCCACCCGCGCAGCGACGAGTTCCCGATGCCGCACCCCGGTGTCGAGGCGGTCGTGCGGATCGCGCACGCGCACCGGCTGCCCGTGCTGTTCCACGCCGGGCGCGGCATCCCGCACCTCGGCGAGGCGGTCGTCGACTACGCGCGCCGCTACCCGGGTGCCCGGGTGATCCTCGCGCATGCGGGGATCAGCGACCTCGGCGCGCTCGACGTGCCGGCCGCCGAGCTGCCGAACCTCTACTTCGACACCTCCTGGTGGCAGGTCTCCGACCAGCTCCAGCTGTTCGCCACGGTGCCGCCCGGGCGGATCCTGCACGCCAGCGACGCGCCGTACGGGTCGCCCGCCTTCGCGGCCTGGATGACGCTGCGCCTGGCGCGCGCGACCGGGCTCGGACGCGATGCGCGCCGCGCGATCGCGGGCGGCCAGCTCGCGCGCGTCATCTCCGGGCAGGAGCCCGCCGACCTGGGCCCGCCGCCGGGGGAGGCGGTCCTCGGCATGCGGAGCATCAGGCTCGAACGGGTGGCCGCGTACACGACCGGGGCGATCATGGCCGCGTTCCGCGGCCTGGTGCCGCTGGAGGCGCTGCAGCTCGCGGTCGCTGCGTCGCTGACGACCCGCGACGACGATGAGGCCCGGGTCCTCGCCGCGGCGCGGGAGCTGCTGCGGGTCGCGCTCGAGGAGTGCGCGGCGTGCGAGGCCGGCCAGGCGGACGTGCGCGCGATCGTCGCGCCGGCGCTCGCGGCGCTCGTGATCGCCGGCACCCCGCAGGCCGGCGCGCCGGCTGCCTGACGCCCCGGCGCGACACGCAGGAATCCCGTGCCTTCCTGCAAATGGGCCAGTTCCTGTGTGACGCACGTCACAGGGATGGGCAGTCGCGCTGCTACCGTCAGGGGCCTGCTGAGCTGCGCCCGGTCGAACGCGGGCGCGGACGGGGGACCCACTGCCGGCGCGCCTGATGCGCGCCGGATGGGGCGAATCGGCGGCTGCTGCCGCCGTAGCGACGAGACCTGAAGCCGCGCGCGGATCGTGTGGCCGGGCCGCGCGAGCCCGACAGCTAACTCCGTAGGCAGCGGACACAGGAGGACCTTCGCCGTGAGGCGACCCGACCCGCGCGCCCGCGTCACGATGGCGCTTGGCGCGCTCACCACCGCCGCGGCGCTCGCCGTGGCGCACCCCGCGCCCGCGCCGGCCGCAACCGCCGCCGCGAGCGCGTCCCCGATCACGCTGCAGCTTGCCGACCCGACCCTCGACTACGGCGACGCCGTCGTCGCCCGCGGGCACGTGCCCGGCGCGGGCGCGGGCGTCCCGGTGCTGCTCGAGGAGCGCGTGCGCGGCGGGGCCTGGAGCGCCGTCGCGCGCGGCCTGACGCGCGCGGGCGGTGCCTACCGCCTGACGGCGCACGTGCCACGCTCGGGGCTGCTGCGCGTGAGCCTCGAGCGCGCCGCCGTCGCGGCGTCCGGCGCCGGAGCCGACACCGTGGCCCCGCCGTCCCGTGCGCGCGGCCTGCGCGTCGCCGTGCACGTGACCGTCACGCGTCGGCACACGAACGTCCGCGCCGGATCGACGGCGCGCGTCGGCGGGCGCGTGCGTCCCGCGCACGCCGGGCGGCTCGTCGTCCTGCAGCGCCGTGCCCACGGGCGCTGGCGCACGCTCGCGCGCACGCGGACGCACGCGGGCGGCGGGTACGCGCTCGCCTACCGCGCCCGCGCGGCCGCCAGCGCGCGGCTGCGCGTGCGTGCTGCCGGGGCGCCGGCGCTTGCGGGCGCCAGCCACGACGCCGGCCGCCTGAACGCGTTCCGGCCCGCGCTGGCGTCGTGGTACTCCGGCGGAGGCTCGCTCGCCTGCGGCGGGTCGATGACGCCCGGCATGATGGGTGTCGCGAACAAGAGCCTGCCCTGCGGGACGATGGTGACGATCCGATACCGCGGCCGGCAGGTCCGCGTGCCGGTCGTCGACCGCGGGCCGTACGTCGGCGGGCGCGAGTTCGACCTCGGCCCGGGCGTGCGCGGCGCCCTGGGCTTCGACGGGGTCGGCACCGTCTGGGTCAGCTACTGACGGGCGCCCGGTCTCGGTCCGGGCGCCCGCGTAGCCTCGGTTCGTGGCCGGACCCATCGCGCACCTGGACCTCGACGCGTTCTACGCGACGGTCGAGCTGCGCCGCCGGCCCGAGCTGCGGGGCCTTCCCGTGATCGTCGCGGGCTCCGGGCCGCGTGCCGTGGTGACGACCGCCTCCTACGAGGCGCGCCGCTACGGCATCGGCTCGGCGATGCCCGCAGCGCGGGCGCGGCGGCTCTGCCCGGAGGCGATCGTGATCCCGCCCGACTTCGCCGCGTACCGCGAGGTCTCGCGCGCGGTCATGGCGATCCTGCGCGCCCATGTCGACCGCGTCGAGCAGCTGGGCCTCGACGAGGCCTACCTCGACCTGCGCGGCCTGGCGGCGCCGAAGGCCGCGATGCGACGGATCGTCGCCGAGATCCGCACGCGGACCGGGATGTCGGCGTCCGTCGGCATCGGGCCCAACCGGCTCGTCGCAAAGGTCGCCTCCGACGCCGAGAAGCCGGCGGGGTTCGTCGTGCTGACCCGCGAGCAGGCCTGCGCGCGCTTCGGGCAGGCCTCGCCGGGCCTGCTCCCGGGGATCGGCCCGCGCACCGCCGAGCGACTCGCCGCGCTGGGGGTCACGAGCGTCGCGCAGCTCGGGAGCGCCGACGAGGCGGCCTTGGTCGGCGCCTTCGGCGCCCGCCAGGGCCTCTGGCTGCGCGACCGCGGGCGGTTCATCGGCTCCGACGAGATCGAGCCGGTCCGCGAGGCGGTGAGCGAGTCGCGCGAGACCACCTTCGACCAGGACATCGCGGACGCCGCACAGCTCGAGGCGATTCTCGCCCGGCTCAGCGGCGAGCTCTGTGACGGGCTGCGCCGCCACGGGCGGCGCGGGCGCACCATCGCCATCAAGGTGCGCCTGGACGACTGGACGACCGTGACACGCGCGCGCACGATCGCGCACGCCACCGACGAGCGCGGGGAGGTCGTGGCCGTGGCGACCGAGCTCCTGCGCGAGTACGCGCCGGCGCGCCCGGTCCGCCTGCTCGGCGTCAGGGTCGCCGGCCTGACGTCCGCCGACGAGCCGCGCGCCCAGGCCCCGGCGACACAACTCGAGCTGCCGGTCTAAGAAGGCCTCAGTACAGCGCCGCGGCGAGCCGCCGGCGTCCGTCACGGGCGACCGGATGGTCGACGCCGAGCTCGTCGAAGATCGAGACGATCAGGCGCCGCAGGTCGTCGCGGTGCTCGCCCGCGGTCGGGATCGCGTCGAGCAGCAGGCCGGCAGCGCGTTCGCGGTCGCCGGCGTCGAGTGCGGCCAGCGCCTCGTCGACGTCGATGTCCGGTGCCGCCTCGAGGCGGATGCGCGCAGCGAGACCCTCTGCCTGGAAGCCCCCGACGGTGTGCGCGAGCACCTCGAGCGCGCCGGCGGCATCGCCGCGCTCGCGCAGGATCCGCGCCAGCGCGGTCGCGGCGTCGACGCGGCCCGGCTGCAACTCCAGCGCGCGACGCAGCGACTCCTCGTCGCCGGCAGCCACGAGCAGGTCGGCGTGCGAGGGCACGAGGCCGTCGAAGAAGCGCTCGACGGCTGCTGGCGGCTGGACGCCGACGAACTCGTCGACCACCACGCCGTCCTTGAAGGCCTTCACCGCGGGGATCCCCTGGATGCCGAACGTGCGGGCGAGCCCCGGGTTGGCGTCCGTGTCGACCTTGGCGAGCACCACCGCCCCCTCGCGCTCGTCGGTCGCGCGCTCGAGCATCGGGCCAAGGGCCCGGCAGGGGCCGCACCAGGCGGCCCAGAAGTCGACGACGACCGGGAGCTCGTGCGAGCGCTCGATCACGTCCTGCTCGAAGCTTTCGGTGGTGGCGTTGGTCATCTCTCTCCTCCTCCGCCGACGAGGACGGTGAGCGTCCGCAGCCGCGCCTGCACCGAGCCGCAGACGTCCTCGCAGAGGCCGAGCACCGTGTCGTCGGCGATCGCGTAGTAGACGCGCGTGCCCTCCTTCCGCCGCGCGAGGATGCCGGCCTCCGCCAGCACCGCCAGGTGCTTGGAGACGTTCTGCTGCGAGGCGCCCAGCTCGTCGGCGAGCTCGTTCACCGTCGCCTCGCGCTCGCGGAGCGAGTCGAGGAGGCGGATCCGGAGCGGCTCGCCGATCGCGCGGAAGCGTCTCGCGATCAGGTCGACCAGCTCCTCGGGGATGGGGTGGGGAAGGCTCATGCGTGTCTACCACTAAGCAACTGTACAGTTGAATAGTAACATCAGATGAGGGTGACGTCTACGGGAAAGCCGCAGACTTCGCAGGCGGCGATTCCCCCACGAGCGGCCGAAGATTTGCTATAACAAGGCTTAGATTTTCTCAATCAGGAGGCAAGACCAACTCATGGCAAAG
>DATKLF010000019.1:0-29467 GCA_035542555.1 Solirubrobacteraceae bacterium
GGCGCGAGCGTGAGGCCGTAGACCCCGACGATCGGCATGCCCGCGGCGGCCTTGGCCCAGGCGAGGGCGCCGCTCGGCAGGCGCAGCACCCCGAAGTCCGTGGCGGCGTAGAGGTCGCCGGTCGTGTCGTCGCGCACGAGCGCGGTCACCGGCAGGTCGCCGATGCCGTCGGCGCCGGTCCCCGACAGGTCGGTCGCCGTGACGTTGCCCGTGCCGTCGACCCGCACGTCGAACACGTGCCCGGGCGTGGACGGCGTGTAGGCGTCGTACCCCGAGTAGGAGATCCACGCGTGCCGCGGGTCGCCGGGGTCGACGACGATCCCGCTGACGAAGCGCTGCGGCAGGGGCGCGCTGCTGAGCGCCGTCCACGAGACGCCCGCCGCGGGTCCGTCGGCGTTGGAGGAGCGGTACAGGTCGCCCTTGCGCGTGGCGGCCCAGAGCGTGCCGTCGTCGGAGGGGGCGCGCTCGAGCGCGACGACGTAGTTCTGCGGATCGCCGCCGCTGAGGTCGGTGCCGAGGCTCACCCAGTCGCCGCAGCTCTTCGACGGCTGCTGGGCGGCGTAGTTGTTGTCCTGGCAGTTCGCGTCAAGGAACGAGCGCGCGCCGCCCATGTCCTGCGTGCGCCAGACGTGCTGGCCGGCGGTGAACAGGGTGCCCGCGGCGCGCGGATCGTCGATCAGCGGGGCGTAGAAGGAGAACGCCTCGCCCGAGTTGTCCATCGGGCCGGAGATGTAGAGCCAGGTATTGGGGTTGCTCACGCCGAACGCCGGGTCGTAGGCCCAGTCGTCGAGCGTTCCCGGCGGGTCCGAGCTGCCGTAGTTCACGTCCATCGACGCGTCGAAGAACGTGTGCACGCGCGCGGGCCGCCCCGGGTCGCCGACACGCGGGTCGATCACCGACTGCCCGCCGTCGCCGCCGATCGACTCGAAGAACCCGCCACCCGGCCGCAGCGCCCAGGTGCCGTTGTCCTGCGCGCCGGCGAGCAGGTCGCCGGTCGGGTCCTGCGGGTCGACGCTCACGCTCTGGAACTGCACCGTGTCGAGGCCGGCGTTGAGGAAGTCCGTGCGGTAGGGAATCCGGCGAAGCAGGTTCTGGCACAGCGTCAGGTCGTCGCCGGTCAGGCCGCGCCCGGGATTGCCGAGCGCGTCGGTCGGGCCGCACTCGCTCGAGCGGTCGACGTAGCGCGCACCGGCACTGTCGCCGGGGAACGACGGCGACGCGGGGACGGTCCCCAGCCCCGACCGCGAGACGCCGCCGTCGGAGCCGACGAAGAAGACCCCGGTCTGGTCGGGGACGAACGCGATCGCGTGCGTGTCCGGGTGCATGCCCGCCGGGCAGCCGCCGTAGACCGGCGCGTAGAAGGTGTCGCAGGCGTCCTGCGCGTCGCTCGAGACGTCGCTGAAGGTGACGCCCTTGTCGGTCGAGCGCAGGACGGCCTCGCCGTCGGAGGTCACGTCGAAGCCGTCGTAGTCGAAGTCGCCGCCGAGCATCACGGTGTCCGGGTTGGAGGGGTCGGCGACCACGACGTCGTCGTAGCCGCACTGCTCCTTGCAGTAGCGGTAGGACGTGAAGCCCGGGTCGCCCTCGCTCGTGCTCGACAGGGCGACCCAGGGCGGCACGATGTTCGAGGGCCGGGTGCCGCCCGGCCCGGGCGTGCCGGGGTCGACGAGGCTCGCGCTCGGCTCATTGACGTCATCGACGCGCCACACGCGCGCCTCGCCCTTGCCGCCGTTCGCGTCGGCGGACGAGTCGCCGACGTACAGGCGTGAGGAGGCACCCGCGTCGGCGAGTGCGAACTCGGTGCGGTCGCCGTAGGTGTCAGCGCCGTCGTAGTCGGCCGGCAGCATCGTCGCGAACACCTGGCTGAAGCCGGAGTCCGGCGTCACCCCGTCGCCGCTGTTGCGCCAGATGCCGTAGCCGGTCACCGCGGCGTAGACGATGCTGGGGTGGTTCGGATCGAGCTCGAGGTGGTTGACGCCGCCCTGGAACCAGTCGGCGCCGCCCGCGGGGTCGACCGCGCTCGCCGGCTTGGAGAACGCCAGCTGGAAGCTCGCGCCTGCGTCGGATGACTTGTAGAGGCCCAGCGCCGGCGCGTTCGGCGGGGTGAGCCGGCCGCCGTTGACCGCCGCCGAGCCGTGGCGCGCCAGATCGGTGCCGAGCCAGATCGTCCCGTCCGGCGCGATCTGGATCGCGCCGATCGCCCGGTCGGTCGCGACGGCGGCGCTTCCGGGGACGAGGGTCCAGTGGTCGCCGCCGTCGGTCGAGCGGAACAGCCCGACGCCCGCCTCCGAGTCGCCCGAGCCGTTCGCCTCGCCCGAGCCCGCGTAGAGCGTGTTGCCCGAGTGGTCGTTGGGGTCGACGATGAGCGAGCCGAAGGCGGAGGTCGTCAGGCCCTGGTCGACCGGCTGCCAGACCGGCTGGGTGGCGAGCGCGTCGTCGGTGCGCCAGATGCCGCCGCCCGCCGCCGCGATCCACATGCGGCAGGTCGAGGCGATCGAGCAGTTGGGGTCGACCGCCAGCGCCGTCACGCGACCGGCGTTCGTCTCCGCGGCGCCCGTGAAGCTCACGTCGCCGGGGACCGCCGGGGTCGACGGGCCGAGCTGCTGCCAGGTGGCCGACAACGACGGCTGCACATCGTCGGCCCCACGCCGGAAGTCCGAGATGCTGAGGCGTGCCGGGGCCTCGGCGTACGCGGCGCGCGCTGCGGCGGCCTGGCGCGCCCCGACGTACGAGCGCGGCCAAGCGCGGGCGTCAACGGCCTCCGTGCTCGGCCCGTGGACGGCCTCGCTGTCGAGGGCGTCGCCGTGCCCGCGTTCCCCGCGGTCGTCGCCCGCATCCGCGCGTCCGCGCTCGGTGTCGCTCTCGCGCTCCCCCCGAGCCCGCTTCTCGCGTACCTCGCTCAGCGCGCGCCGGCGCGTGCCGACGCCGGCGGCGAGGTGCCCGCGGGCGATCCGCGTGCGCGGCCGCGGGCTCTGCGTCGCCACCGCGACCGCCGCCGCGGCCGCGAGCAGCAGCAGCGCGCACAGCGCAGCGTGGAGGTGGTGGCGCGTCATGGGGGGACGGGCGCGCGGAGCCGGCGTCCCGCGAAGGGTACGGTCGACGGGCGACGCCGTGCGCAGGTGGGCGCCAATGCGCACCCTCGCGCCCCCGAAGCGACGAGACCGTCAACCAACTGGCTGAGCTAGCCTGCCGGGCTCCGACCTGAAGGGAGCCCTGTGGCGAGGATCAAGGTGCAGAGCCCGATCGTCGAGCTCGACGGCGACGAGATGACGCGGATCATCTGGAGGTTCATCAAGGACCAGCTGATCCTGCCCTACCTCGACGTCGAGCTGCAGTACTACGACCTCGGCATCGAGCACCGCGACGCCACCGACGACCAGGTCACCGTCGACGCCGCGAACGCGATCAAGCGCTGCGGCGTGGGCGTCAAGTGCGCCACGATCACGCCGGACGAGGCGCGCGTCGAGGAGTTCGGCCTCAAGCAGATGTGGCGCTCGCCCAACGGGACGATCCGCAACATCCTCGGCGGGGTCATCTTCCGCGAGCCGATCGTCATCAGCAACGTCCCGCGGCTCGTCCCCGGCTGGACGAAGCCGATCGTGATCGGCCGCCACGCCTTCGGCGACCAGTACCGCGCGACCGATCTCGTCGTCCCCGGCGAGGGCTCCCTGACGCTCGCCTTCACGCCGCGTGACGGCGGCGAGCCGATCGAGCTGGACGTCTACGACTTCCCCGGCGGGGGCGTCGCGATGGCGATGTACAACCTCGACGACTCGATCCGCGACTTCGCGCGCGCATCGATGCGCTACGGGCTCGATCGCGGCTACCCGGTCTACCTGTCGACGAAGAACACGATCCTCAAGCGCTATGACGGGCGCTTCAAGGACATCTTCGCCGAGGTCTTCGAGAACGAGTTCAAGGCGGACTTCGACGCCGCGGGCCTGACCTACGAGCACCGCCTGATCGACGACATGGTCGCTGCGGCGCTGAAGTGGGAGGGCGGCTACGTCTGGGCCTGCAAGAACTACGACGGCGACGTGCAGTCGGACACGGTCGCCCAGGGCTTCGGCTCGCTGGGGCTCATGACGAGCGTGCTGATGACGCCCGACGGGAAGACGGTCGAAGCCGAGGCGGCGCACGGCACCGTCACGCGCCATTACCGCCAGCACCAGCGCGGCGAGCCGACATCGACGAACCCGATCGCTTCGATCTTCGCCTGGACGCGCGGCCTGGCCGCGCGCGGGCGCCTGGACGGCACGCCCGAGGTGACCGCCTTCGCGCAGACCCTCGAGCGCGTCTGCGTCGAGACGGTCGAGGGTGGCAGCATGACGAAGGACCTCGCGCTGCTGATCGGGCCCGACCAGCCGTACCAGACCACACAGGAGTTCCTCGCCTCGATCGACGCCGGCCTGCAGCGCGCGATGGTGTGAGCGCCGGACCTGAACCGAACCGATGACCCGCGCCACGCGCGCCAATCCACAGGAGAGATATCGATGACTGCCCCCGTCAAGGTCACCGTCACCGGCGCCGCCGGCCAGATCGGCTACGCGATCCTGTTCCGCATCGCCTCCGGGCAGCTGCTCGGCCCTGATACCCCCGTCGAGCTGAGCCTGCTCGAGATCACCCCGGCGCTGACCGCGGCCGAGGGCACGGCGATGGAGCTCGTCGACTGCGCCTTCCCGCTGCTGCGGCGCATCGACATCAGCGACGACCCGAACGTCGCCTTCGACGGCGCGAACGTGGCGCTGCTGGTGGGCGCGCGCCCGCGCACGAAGGGTATGGAGCGCGGCGACCTGCTCGAGGCCAACGGCGGCATCTTCCGCCCGCAGGGCCAGGCGATCAACGCGCACGCGGCGGACGACATCCGCGTGCTGGTGGTCGGCAACCCCGCGAACACGAACGCGCTGATCGCGATGAGCAACGCCCCGGACGTGCCGCGCGAGCGCTTCACCGCAATGACGCGCCTGGACCACAACCGTGCGCTCGCGCAGCTCGCGAACAAGACGACGACGCCCGTCACGGAGATCAGGAACGTCGCGATCTGGGGCAACCACTCGGCCACGCAGTACCCGGACGTCACGCGCGCGACGATCGCGGGCTCGCCCGCCGAGGCCGTGATCGACGACGACGCGTGGATCGTCGACGAGTTCATCCCGCGCGTGCAGAAGCGCGGCGCGGAGATCATCGAGGCGCGCGGGGCTTCCAGCGCGGCGTCGGCCGCGAACGCGGCGATCGACCACATGCACGACTGGGTGCTCGGCTCGGCGCCGGGCGACGTGGTCTCGATGGCCGTCCCGTCCGACGGCTCCTACGATGTGCCCGACGGGCTGATCTCCTCGTTCCCGTGCGTATGCCGTGACGGGCGCTACGAGGTCGTCCAGGGGCTCGAGATCGACGACTTCTCGCGCGGACGGATCGACGCGAGCGTCGCCGAGCTCGAGGAGGAGCGGGCCGCGGTCCGTGATCTCGGGCTGATCTGAGGCAGGCGCGCGCCGCCGGCCCCGTTCCAGGCGGTGGGCCGGGACCGGTGGGCCGGGTTTGGGACGTATGGCGTCCGCGATCCGGCCCACCGCTCAGGCCGGAGGCTGCGCGTGGCCCGGTGGGCTGGTTTCAGGACGTGCGACGTCCGCGATCCGGCCCACCGTCGCGTCAGGGTGCCCGCCGGGTGGGGGTGCCTTCGGTGCCCGGACCCGGCGGGTGTCCAGGCTCCGGCCGCGCCATCGGACGGACTGCGGCGGCCATCTGGCCGCTGCCACCGCGGCTCAGGCCGCCTCGACCGGGTACCAGCCGCGGCCCTCCTTGCGCACGAGCCCGTCCTGCTGGAGCCCGGGCATGACGCGGTAGAGATAGTTCTGCTTGATCCCCATCGACTCGGCGATCTCGGGGATCGTGATTCCCGGGCGCGCGGTGACGAGCGCCAGCGCCTCCTTGCCGCGCCTGCCGCTGCCCTTCGGCCGCCCCCGCTGGCCGCCGCCGGCCGCCGCGCCCGTCCGCCGCCGTCGCGCCGGCCGTGCCGGGCGCGCCGGGGCGGGCGTCGCCCTGACGCCCTCCAGGGCGGCGATCGCCGCCTCCAGGCGGTGATACTCGTCGACCAGCGGTCGCAGCTCCTTCAGGCGGGCCTGCATCTCACGGCGCTTCTCGTCGACGAAATCCGTCATATCACCGAAATCCCTGTGTCTGGAACGTATGGACCGCTTACTCACGCTACAGCAAACCGAGCGGCCCTTGACACAGTGAACCGGCGGTGTCACAGGTGCAGCACGATGTCGCAGCTGTTCGTGCGAGTGAGTGTGGTCCGTGCGTCATTTCTCGCACAGCTGCTTGAGGCGCTCCAGGGACGCCAAGGCCTCGTGCTCGGGGACGTGCCCGGCGATCGCGCGCTGCGCCGCGCGGCCGATGAACCCAAGCGGCGGGAAGAACTCGTTGCGGTAGTGGAAGCGCGTGCCCCCGTCGCGCTCGCGCAACTCGTACGCCGTCTCCGCGCGTGAATGCGCCGGTCCGCGACCGTGCCACTCGGCGAGGTGCGGTGGCTCGCAGCGCACGAGCTCCCAGTGCACGCGGAACGGCGCGCCGCGCAGCACCAGCGTCTGCGTCATGCGAAACCCCACGCGCGGGGGCCCATCATCGTGGGCGCCGAGATGGCGGTGGATCGTGACCCACTCGCCCAGGCGCGCGGGATCCAGGGCGATCGCCCACACCTCGGCGGGCGTCGCCCGGATGTCGATCTGCGCGACGACCTCGCCCATGGCAGCGCAACGCTAGCGCCCGGCGAGCTCCTCGACCGCCTCCCAGTCGCGCAGCGCGCGCTCGACCGCCGCGTTGAAGTGGTGCAGCCGCACGCCGAACAGCTCGTGGGCGCGGTCGTCGCGGGGGAGCAGGTCGCCCGAGAGCCCCTCCATCAGCGGCCCGACGAGCGCGAGCTCCTCGCCGGCGATGCGCGCGGCGACGACGCTGGCCACCGGCGTGAGGGAGAACGGCAGCGTGACACGCGGGCGGGCGACCAGCAGGGCGTCGCGGATGCGCTCGACCATCTCGCCGTAGGTCAGGACGTCCGGGCCCGCGATGTCGAGCGAGCGCGCGCCGGTGACGGCGTCCGAGGTCCCGGCGGCGACCAGGTAGGCGGTGACGTCGCGACCGTCGATCGGCTGCGTGCGGTGCGCCCGCCAGGCGGGCAGCGGCAGCACCGGCGTGCGCTCAACGAGCCGCACGAGGAAGCGGAACGAGCGCGAGGCCGCGCTGATGACGATCGAGGCCCGCAGTGCCACCGCCTCGGGCGCGGCATCCAGGAGCACCTCCTCGACGCGCAGGCGGCTGCGCAGATGGGCCGACGGGGGCCGGTCCCCGGGCACGAGGCCGCCGAGGTAGACGACGCGCCGCACGCCGCGGCGCGCGCAAGCGGCCGCGAAGCGCTCGGCGGCGCCGCGCTCGCGCGCGGCGAAGTCGCCGCCGGCGCCGGGCTCCATCGAGTGCACGAGGTAGTAGGCGACCCGTGCGCCGTCGAGCGCCTCGTCCAGGCCGACACCGGTGAGCAGGTCGCCGCGCACGACGTGCTCCACGCCGCCGCACGTCACGCGCGCCGGGTCGCGGGCGAGCGCGCGCACGCGGTGGCCGGCGCGGGCGAGCGCGGGGGCCAGGTCCGAGCCGATGGCGCCGCTGGCGCCTGTGACGAGGATCTCCATGGTCGTCGGGGGCTCCTGCGAACGCTACGGGCGCGGGCGCCGCGCGGCGCTCTCGGCCCGGTCGGCGATCTCGCCGGCGATCGCGAGCGAGGAGGTCGCCGCCGGCGACGGCGCGTTGCGCACGTGCACGACGCCGCCTGCGGTCTCGAAGACGAAGTCGTCGACCAGCGTCCCGCGCCGGTCGAGCGCCTGTGCGCGCACCCCTGCGAACGCGGGCACGAGGTCGTCGCGGCGCAGTTCCGGCACGAGGGTCGCGGCTTCGCGCGCGTAGGCCGAGGCGCTCAGTGCGTATCCGGCCTCGCGCACGGCCTGCCGGCGCCAGCGCCACGCCATCCGCCAGGTGCCCGGCCAGGTGAGCGTGTCCGCCAGGTCGCGCCCGCTGACGGCCGTCAGGCGCTGGGCGTCGCGCGCGGCGACCGGCAGCGCCGTCGGCCCCGCCAGGACGTCACCCTGGATGCGGCGGGTCAGGTGGACGCCGAGGAACGGCAGCGCCGGGTCCGGGAGCGGGTAGATCAGCGCGCGCACGAGCTCGGGGCGGCGCAGGCGGAAGTACGCGCCGCGGAACGGCACGATGCGTGGCTCGGCGCTCCCACCAGCGGCCTGCGCGAGGCGGTCGGAGCCCGCGCCCGCGCAGGCGATGACGGTGTCCGCGCGGGTGGTGCCGCGCGCGTGGTGGACCAGCCCGCCGGGGTCGATGCGCGCGACCGCGCAGCCGGTCACGACGCGCCCGCCGCGCCGCTCGATGTCACCCGCAAGCGCCGCCGCCACGCGGGCGAAGTCGACGATGCCGGTGTCCGGCGAGTGGAGCGCGGCCACGCCGCGCGCGTGCGGCTCCAGCGCCGTCAGCTGCGCGCCGTGCACGCGGCCGATCCGCACGCCGTTGGCCTGTGCGCGTCGCTCGACCTCCTCGAGCCGCGGGAGCTCGGCGCCTGAGCGGGCGAGCACGAGCTTGCCGCAGCGCAACGCGGGAACCCCGTGCTCTTCGCAGAACTCGTACATGCGGCGGGCGCCGTCGACGCACAGCCGCGCCTTGAGCGATCCCGGCGCATAGGCAAGCCCCGAGTGGATGACACCGCTGTTGTGGCCGGTCTGCCTGCGGGCGATCCGCACGTCGCGTTCGAGCACGATCACCGCACCGCCCGGCCGGCGCAGGAGCAGTTCCCGCGCGGTCGCAAGGCCAACGATCCCGGCGCCGACGACGACGGCGTCGCAGGCCGGCGGAACGGGGGCGCTGGGCTCCGGACGGGCGGGCGGCACGGCGGCGATCATGCCGGATCGCGGGGCGGACGGCCTGGGCCGCGGTGGGCGCGAGCTGCACGCATGCGGTGCATCTGGCGCCCCGGCCGCGCGCAGCAGCGCCGGATGCCGTACGGAAAGCCCGCCGTTTGCGACATCGCCGCGCAGGCCCCGCGACGAAAAACCTGCGCCGTGCGGGAAGCCGCGTTGCACGCCCGCGCGGCCCTGTGGTTCATTGGCGCCCTGCTCGTTGGGAACCGTTCTGGGAGGTCGGCTCGAGAGATGGCGAAGGTGCGCGCGACAGCGGCGAAGGTGTCCTGCGAGGACTGCTTCTTCCACCGCAACATGCTCTGTGCGCTGAGCCTCGACGAGGCGTGTGCCACCTTCCGCCCGGACCACCCCGAGGGTCTGCGGCCCCCGCAGCAGATGCGCTTCGTCTTCCGCCAGGAGCGGCGCACGCGCGCGGCGTGGCAGTTTCCGAGCGCCGCCGAGCAGGCCGCCCTGCACGCCCGCTGATCAGGCGACCGCGGCGGCGGGCTCGCGCTCGCCGCTGCGCTGGGCGCGCTCGCGGACGCGTTCGGCGTGACGCGCCATCCACTCCGAGCCGGGGGTGTCGGTGAGGCCGTGGGCGATGATCGACGTCACCACGCAGAGCGCCGCGAGGTTCGTGATCTGCGCGGCGTCCGGGATGCCCTCGCCGAGGATGAACAGCGAGTAGGTCATCGTCGCCACGCCCTTGGGCCCGAACCACGCCATGAAGGCCTTGGTCTGCCAGTCCAGCGGCGTGCGCGTCCCCATGAGCGCCAGCCAGACGGCGACCGGTCGCGCGACGAGCAGCGTGACGAGCACCACGCCGACCGCCGCCCAGCCGTCGGCGAACAGGCCGCCGAGCGTCAGGGTCGCGCCGAAGACGACGAACACGCCGAGCTTGACGATCTCGACGATCTCGCTCGCTCCCGTCTCGACATAGCCCCGCAGGTCGGGCCGGCGCACGCCGAGCGTGATCGCGCACACGTACACGGCGATGAAGGGGTTCCCGTGCCCGCCGTAGGCGAGCACCCCGTAGGTGAGCAGCGCCACCCCGATCGCGTAGAGCACCTTCTGATGGTCGGGGATCCCTCGCTCGAGCGTCCCGTGGCGCGGCAGCAGCTCCGAGGCGGCATAGCCGATCGCGATCCCCGCGGCGAACCCGATCGTCAGGTCCTCGAGGATGAACCGCCACCAGACGAAGTCGTTGTGACCGACGGCGAGCGCCGCGCTGAGCGCGAGGACCGGCGGCAGCGCGAGTCCGTCGTTGAGCCCCGACTCGAGGTTCAGCGAGTGGCGCACGAGCCGCGGCACGCGCGGGTTCGTGACGACCGACGAGGACAGCACCGGGTCCGTCGGCGAGAGCAGCGCGCCGAGCAACAGCGCCTCGAGCCAGGTCAGCCCGACGAGCCAGTGCGCCGCGAGCGCAATGATGCCGGCGGTGATCGGCATCGCCAGGACGAGCTTGCGCAGCGGCAGCCGCCACTCGCGCTGCAGCAGTTCGCCGTCGACCTCGAGTCCGTCACGGAACAGGATCACGACCAGCGCGATCACCGCGAGGTCGGAGACGAAGTTCTCGCGCGCACTGAAGTCGAGCACGTCCAGGCAGCCGCCGCCGAGCACGAAGCCCACGAGCACGTAGAGCGCCGTCAGCGAGAGGAAGCTGCGGTTCGTCAGCCCGGACAGCAGGGCGCCGACGACGAGCAGCCCGCCGAGCACGATGGTGGCGATGTGGAAGGCGTCCACGCCGGTAGAGTCCCAGACGGAGGGTCAGAGGGCAGGGTGCACATCACCGTGATCGGCAAGTCGCCGTCCTGGCAGGATGCCGGGGGGGCGTGCAGCGGCTACCTCGTCGAGGAGGGCGGCACCCGGGTCCTGCTCGACTGCGGCAACGGCGTGTTCGGCAAGCTCCGCGCGCGCTGCGACTACACCGAGGTCGACGCGGTGGTCATCAGCCACCTGCATGCCGACCACTGCCTCGACCTCATTCCCTTCGCCTACGCGCTCACCTACTCGCCGCGCCAGCAGCCGTGGCCGGTCGGCGGCTACCCGGGCACCGACTCGCCTGCACGCCCGCGTCTGGTGCTGCCCTCCGGCGGCACCGAGGCGATGCGCACCCTGTCCGGGCTGTGGGGCGGCTCGCAGCTCGTGGAGCGTGCGTTCGCGTGCGAGGAGTACGAGCCGGACGACATCGTCGAGGTCGGCGCGCTGCGCCTGCGCTTCGGCGCGGTCCCGCACTGGGTGCCGACCTGCGCGATCGAGGTCACGCCCGTCGGCGGGGGCCGGCGTTTCGTCTATGGCGCCGACTCCGCCCCCAACGAGGAGATCATCGCCTTCGGCGCCGGCGCGGACCTGCTCATGCTCGAGGCGACGCTGCCGCGCCCTGAGCGCGACGGCATCCGCGGCCACCTGACCGCCGAGGAGGCGGGCGCGCACGGCCGGGCGGCGGCGCCCGCGCGCCTCGTGGTGACGCACATCTCCGACGAGCTCGATCCGGACCTGGCGCTCGCCCGCGCGAGCGCGGCCTTCGGGCGCCCCGCCGAGCTCGCGTGCGAGGACGCCGAGTACGACATCTGACGCCGGGGTCACGCGCCGCGTGCCACGGGGTATGCTCCGCCGCGGACCCACCACGAGGGAGAGATCCACCATGTCCGCAACCGACAACGCCGCGCGCGCGGTGCAGCAGGCGCTCTCGCACCCGTACGTCAAGCGTGTGATGGAGGACGCCGAGCTGCGCGACAACGCACGTGCCGCGTACACGTCGGCGCGCGAGGCCTACGATCAGCTCAGCCGTTCGAAGAGCCCCATCGACGCGCTGCTCGACGAGAAGAAGATCCACCGCAGCCTGGGCACGGCGTTCGCCGCGTTCCTCGGCGTGCGAGCCGGCCTGATGGGCCGGCAGAAGAAGAAGCGGCGCTGGGGCCGCGTGCTGCTCGTCGCCGTCGTCGGCGGCGTGGTCGCGATCGCGCTGAGCGAGGGCCTTCGCAACAAGCTCCTCGACCTCATGTTCGGGGCGGAGGAGGAGTTCGATTACGTGCCGACGACCGCCCCGCCCGCGCCGCCCGCGCCCGCGCCCGCGCCGGCTGCGGCCGCCGAGTCGGTGGCGGAGCCGGCCGCCGAGCAGGAGTCGGCCGCCGAGGCCTCCGGCAACGGCGACGGTGCCGCGTAGCCCGCACCGCACGACACGCCGTGATCCGAGGGCGCCCGCAGGGCGCCCTCGTCGTCTCCGGTGAGCCTCGTTGGCCGTGCGCGTGGCGATGCCGCTCGGCGCGGATGCTACGCGGCGAGCGCCGCGACGGCGGCCGGGATGCCCTCGCGCGAGTCCGGGTAGCGCGGCCGCCAGCCCAGTTCGGTCTTGAGCTTCGCGTTCGAGGTGCGCCCCGAGCGCACGACCGTCGCCACCGGACCGGACCCGGCGGCGATCCGGGCGATCCAGACCGGCAGGCTGCGCGGCGGCCCGGTGCCGAGCGCCGCGGCCACCCGCGTCATGAACTCGCGGTAGGTCGTCGGCACGTCGTCGGCGCAGTGGAAGATCTCGCCGGGACCGGCTGACTCGAGTGCCAGCGCGCAGGCGCACGCCACGTCGTCGACGTGCACGACGTCCCACAGGTTCTCGCCCGAGCCGATCACCGCGAAGCGGCCGGGGCGCCGCAGCAGCGGGATCATCTCGCTGGCCAGCCAGCCGCCGGGCCCGTAGACGTGGCACGGGCGGATGATCGAGACCGGCAGGCCGGAAGCGAGCAGCATGCGCTCACCCTCCTGCTTGGAGCGCCCGTACTCGGTCTCGACGACAAGCCGGCTCTCCTCGGTCATCAGGCGGCCGTGCGCGTCCCCGGTGACCACGGTCGAGACGAACACGAACTGCGGGGGCGCGGGCAGCGCTGCGCAGGCGTCGATCAGGTGGCGCAGCCCGTCCACGTTCGCGGCGCGCAGTCGCCCGGCGTCGCGCTGCGCGCCGTTCTCGGCGGCGCAGTGCAGGACGGCCTGCGGCGCGGCCCCGGCGATGGCGCTCCGAAGGCCGGCGCCATCCGTGAGGTCCGCACGCACCGCCACGGTGCCAAGAGGTTCGGAGCCGGGCCGGCGCACGAGCGCGAGCACCTCATGGCCGCGGTGCGCGAGCGACGTGCACGCGACCCCGCCGATGAACCCGCTCGCGCCGGTGACGAGGACTCGCATGTCGGCGTGTTCTACCCGACATGCGGTCGCGCTGCACGAGATCCGCGACGCCGGGCCGGCAGTTTCCCGCACGCCTGCACTCCCGCGGGCTCAGCCGCATCGGCCAGTGCGGGGCCCGTCGCGCGGGCGTAGCATCAGGCGCGTCATGAGCACTGCAGCGATCGCCGTCGAGCACCTGAGCGCCGGTGAGCGGGAGGCCCGCGGCAAGGCCGCGCGTTCCGAGGCGCCGCGCGCCTCGCACGCCGAGTGGAGCCCGACGCCCACGCGCGCCAACCCCGTTGACGTGCTCGAGCAGCAGGCCGCCACGCGCGTCCCGGAGCTCGTGCCCATCCGTTACGGGCGCATGATGGCCTCGCCCTTCGCGTTCTACCGCGGCGGGGCGGCGATCATGGCCGCCGACCTCGCGGAGACGCCGACCACCAGCCTTCGCGTGCAGGCCTGCGGCGACGCGCACATCGCGAACTTCGGCGTCTACTCGGCCCCCGACCGCAGCCTCGTGTTCGACGTCAACGACTTCGACGAGACGCTCCCCGGCCCGTGGGAGTGGGACGTCAAGCGGATGGCCGCGAGCGTTGAGATCGCCTGCCGCCAGCGCGACGAGAAGCCCACGAAGTGCCGCGCGGCGGTCCTGACGGCCGTCCGCGAGTACCGCCTGGCGATGCGCAGCTTCGCGGGGATGGGCAACCTCGCGGTGTGGTACTCGCGTCTCGACGAGAGCCAGCTCCTCGCGCGTTTCGACGAGGAGGTGAACCCGAAGGCGCGCGACAAGGAGATCGAGGCGCTGCAGCGCGCTGCGCGCAAGGCGCGCGGGAAGGACAGCGTGCGCGCGCTCTCCAAGCTCACGCACGAGGTCGACGGGGAGCTGCGCTTCATCAGCGCCCCGCCGCTGCTCGTGCCGATCGAGGAGCTGCTGCCGGAGGCGGAGGCGGCGGACCATCGCGAGATCTTCCACGAGCTGCTGCGGCGTTACCGGGCGACGCTGGCCCACGACCGGCGCCATCTCCTCGAGACGTATCGCTACGTCCACATCGCCCGCAAGGTGGTCGGCGTCGGCAGCGTCGGCACCCGCGCGTGGGTCATCCTGCTCGAGGGCGGGGACGGCCAGGACCCGCTCGTGCTGCAGGCCAAGGAGGCGCAGCCGTCCGTGCTGGAGCCGTACGTCGGTGCGAGCCGCTTCCACAACCACGGCGAGCGCGTCGTCGTGGGGCAGCGACTGATGCAGGCCGCCAGCGACATCTTCCTGGGCTGGGAGCGCGTCACCGGCCTGGACAACATGGAGCGCGACTTCTACCTGCGCCAGCTCTGGGACGGGAAGGGCTCAGCGGACATCGAGAACATGCCCCACGGGCGGCTGCTCGCGTACCTGAAGGCCTGCGGCTGGACGCTCGCCCGGAGTCACGCGCGCTCCGGCGACCGCATCGCGATCGCGTCCTACCTCGGGTCCGCCACGACGTTCGAGGACGCCCTCGCGACGTTCGCCCAGGCGTACGCCGACCAGAACGAGCTCGACCACGCACAGCTCGTCAAGGCCGTCGACGAGGGGAAGATCAGGGCGCAGACCGGGATCTGAGCCGGTCGCTCAGCCGAGCTTCGGGCTCGTCCACCCGGCCGCCAGGCGCGCGGCGAGCAGCTCGGGCAGCTCGTCGATCGCGACGCGGTCCTGGGCGAGCGAGTCGCGGTCGCGCAGCGTGACCGTGCGGTCGCCGAGCGACTCGTGGTCGACCGTCACGCACCACGGCGTGCCGATCTCGTCCTGGCGGCGGTAGCGCCGGCCGATCGACCCGCCCTCGTCGTACTCGGCCTGCATGCGGCCGCGCAGCGCGCCGAACACCTCCCGTGCGAGCTCGGGCTGGCCGTCTTTGCGCACCAGCGGCAGCACGGCGACCTTCACCGGCGCCAGGCGGGGATGCAGCCGCAGCAGCGTGCGCTGCTCGCCGGCGACCTCCTCCTCGTCGTAGGCGTCGACGAGGAAGGCGAGCGTCGCGCGGTCGGCGCCGGCGGCCGGCTCGATGACGTGCGGCACGTAGCGCTCGCCGGTGCCCTGGTCGAAGTACTCGAGCTTCTCACCGGAATGCTCGGCGTGCTGGGTGAGGTCGAAGCTCCCGCGATTGGCGATCCCCTCGAGCTCGCTCCAGCCGATCGGGAAGTGGTACTCGACGTCGCTCGTGCCGCTCGAGTAGTGCGAGAGCTCGTCGGCCTCGTGTGCGCGCACGCGCAGGTGGCCCGGGCGGATCCCGAGCTCGATGTACCAGCGCTCGCGCTCGTCGATCCAGTAGCGGTACCAGGTGTCGGCCTCGGCGGGCGGCACGAAGAACTCCATCTCCATCTGCTCGAACTCGCGCGTGCGGAAGATGAAGTTGCCGGGGGTGATCTCGTTGCGGAAGGACTTGCCGACCTGGGCGATGCCGAACGGCGGCTTCTTGCGGGAGAACTGCAGGACGTTCTTGAAGTTGATGAAGATGCCCTGCGCGGTCTCGGGCCTCAGGTAGGCCACCGACCCGGAGTCCTTCACCGGGCCGACCGTCGTCTCGAACATGAGGTTGAAATCGCGCGCCTCGGTGAGGTCGCAGTCGGGCCCCTCGCCCGGGTGCTTGGAGGGCTTCTGCGGGCACTCGAGCTCACCCAGGTGGTCGGCGCGAAAGCGCGCCTTGCAGGTGCGGCAGTCGACAAGCGGGTCCGTGAACCCCGCGAGGTGCCCGCTGGCCTCCCAGACGCGGGGGTGCTGGAGGATCGCCGAGTCGAGCGCCACGATGTCGTCGCGCTCCTGGACCATCGCGCGCCACCACTCGTTCTTGACGTTCGTCTTGAGCAGGACGCCGTAGTGGCCGTAGTCGTAGGTCGAGCCCAGGCCGCCGTAGATCTCAGACGAGGGGAAGATGAAGCCGCGGCGCTTGCAAAGCGCCACGATCTTGTCCATGGTCACAACGTCCTCGGGCATGGCGGCGGATGGTAGCCGTTGGCACTCTCGTCCAGAGAGTGCCAACGTGCGCCGCGGGTTCGTCTATTCTGTGCAGGCCATGCCGATCTACGAATATCGTCGCCCCGATGGCTCGACGTTCGAGGTCATGCAGAAGATGACCGACGAGGCGTTGACCGCCGACCCGGACACGGGCGTGCCGGTCACGCGGGTGTTCCACCCCGTCGCGGTCCACTTCAAGGGCAAGGGTTTCCACAACACCGACTACGGCACCAAGCGCCGCAACCGCGAGCTCGAGCGCTCCGCCAAGGAGGGCGCCGACAAGCACGACGCCAAGGTCGCGGACAAGCGCGAGTCCAAGGCCGCGTCGAAGGACGCAGGGCCGGCGAAGAAGGCGGCCGAGAAGGCCGCCGGCTGAGCCGCGGCCCTGGGCGTCAGCCGCTCAGGAAGGCGCGCACGGCGCGCTGTCGCGCGGCCGGGCTGACGGTCAGGCCCGCACCCCCGTCCGGCAGGGTCACCGCGCCGGTCGGGCGCAGGATGCGCGTCGGCGCGTTCCCGGCGGTCGCGATCGTCGCCGCCAGGCCCGTGAGGCCGGCGGCGCCCATGTCGGTGCTGACGGTCTGCGGCGCACGCCAGGCGATCCACGGCCAGCGGATGAAGCCGGCGGGGGAGAGCACGCGCGAGCGCATCGCCGAGACGATCTTCTGCTGACGCGAGGCGCGTGTCAGGTCGTTCTCGCGCGGGTTGCAGAGGTTGTGGCGTGTGCGGGCCAGCGCGAGTGCCTGCTTGCCGTCGATGTGCGTGCTGCCTGCATGCAGGCGCAGCGTGTAGCCGCCGTTGCGAAAGCCGCCGTTGATCCGCGAGACGACGCAGCCGCCGGTGTACGTGACGCCGCCCATGGCGTCGACGAGCTGCGGGAACTTCGCGAAGTTCACGAGGATCACGTGGTCGATGCCGATCCCCAGGTACTGCTTGATCGTCTTGACGGCGAGCGCCGAGCCGCCGATCGCGTAGGCGGCGTTGATCTTGTTCAGCCCGTAGCCCGGGATGTTCACGACCGTGTCGCGTGGGATCGACAGCTTCGCGCTGTGCCCGCCACCGACGCGGAGCAGCTGGATCGAGTCCGAGCGGCTCGGGCCGGAGGTCGTCGCGCCCGGCTCCTTGGACCCCTTCGGCCGCTGGTCGGAGCCGAGGATCAGCACGGTGGACGGCGAGACGATCGGCAGCCCGGCGGACGCCAGCTCGGCCTTCGTGCGCTGGTCGACGCGCGACTGCAGGAACTGTGCGCTGATCACGAACAGCACGAGTGAGAGGCCGACCCACGCGACGAGCGCGAGCGCGATCCACTTCAGCACACGCCGCGCGGTCAGCGGCCGGCGGCGCCGGCCGGCCGGCCTGCCGGGCGCGGGCGCGCCGGCGCCGCCGGCCGGTGGCTGGGCGCCGCCGCGGCCCCCCGTGCGCAGCTCGTTGAGCGTCGCCGGGCCGCGCGAGAGCAGCTGCGGGCGCGCGCGATAGCGCCGGTAGGTACGCCCCGGCTCGCGCGTCGCGTGCTCGCGCGGCGGGGAGGCTGGATCGGGTGCCATCGACGGATATGGTGGCGGCCGTGGCGGCCCCGTGCGTCATCGGCGTCGACATCGGCGGCACGAAGGTGCTCGCCGGCGTCGTCGACGCCGACCTCGGTGTCCACCACCGCGTGCAGCGCCCCTCGCAGGGCCACGACACGATCCGCCTGCTCGACACGCTCGCCGCGATGGTCCGCGGGGCCGCCGACGCGGCGCCTGGCGAGGTGCTCGGCGTCGGGTTCGGCGTCCCGGCCGTCCTCGACCGCCGGCACGGCGTCATCGCGGCCTGCCCGCACCTGCCACTCGTCGGCGTCCCGTTCGAGACGCTCATGGCCGAGCGCGTGAGCCTGCCGGTCGCCGTCGACAACGACGCGAACGCGGCGATGCTCGCCGAGTGGCGCCACGGGGCGGCGCGCGGGGTCGACGATGCGGTGATGCTGACGATCGGCACCGGCATCGGCGGCGGCATCGTCTCCGCCGGCAGGTTGCTGCGCGGCGCCACCGGCGGGGGCGCCGAGATCGGGCACATGGTCGTCGACCTCGACGGCCCGCCCTGCCAGGGCGCCTGCCCCGGCCGCGGGCACTACGAGTACTACGCGTCGGGGAACGCGATCGGCCGCGCGGGCGCCGAGGCGGCAACCCGCGAGCCGGCGTCCGCGCTGGCGCGCGAGCTCGCCGCGGGCCGCGTGATCACCGGTGCGCTGGTCACCGAGCTCGCCCACGACGGCGACGCGGCCGCGCGCGCGGCGGTCGAGCTGGTCGGGCATCGCCTGGGCTGCGGCATCGTCAGCCTCGTGAACATCTTCAATCCGGAGGTCGTGGTCGTCGGCGGCGGCGCGATCGCGGCGGGGGAGCTGCTGCTCGCGCCGGCTCGCCGCGAAGTCGAGCGCCACGCGATGCCCTCGCTGCGCGACGCGGTGCGGATCGTCCCCGCCGCGTTCGGCTCGGAGTCCGGGCTGCTCGGCGCCGCGACCCTCGCCTTCGAGGAGCTGCGCGGCGCATGACGCCGACGCCCGGGCGGCTGGTCGTCTGCCCGACGCCGATCGGCAACCTCGAGGACGTCACGCTGCGCACGCTGAGCGCGCTTCGCGAGGCCGATGTGATCGCCTGCGAGGACACCCGCACGACCAAGGTGCTGCTCGACCGCTACGCGGTGCGCGCCCCGCGCGTGCGCTACGACGCGCACGTCGAGCGGCGCGTCGCGCCCAAGCTCGTCGCGCGGATGCTCGGCGGGGAGACCGTCGCCCTCGTGAGCGACGCGGGCATGCCGCTCGTCAGCGACCCGGGGCTCGTGCTCGTGCAGGCCGCGGCGGCCGCCGGGCTCGCGGTCGAGGTGCTGCCCGGCCCGAGCGCGCCGCTGACGGCGGTCGTGGCGAGCGGCCTGCCGGCCGAGACCTGGCGCTTCGCCGGCTTCCTGCCGCGCAGGCGCGCCGAGCTCGAGGCGGCCCTCGCGGGCACAGAGACGCTCGTCGCGTTCGAGTCGCCCAGGCGAGTGCCGGCGACGCTCGCGGTGCTCGCCGAGCTCGACCCGCAGCGGCCGGTGGCGCTCTGCCGCGAGCTGACGAAGCTCCATGAGGAGATCGTGCGCGGCAGCGCGGCCGAGCTCGCAGAGCGCTACGCGGGGGCGCAGGTCCGCGGGGAGGTCGTGCTGGTGATCGGGGGAGCGCCGCCGGGCGCCGGCGACGCGGTCGCCGCGCGGGAGGCCGTGCGGCGGCTCGTGGCGGCGGGCGCGCGGCCGCGGGCCGCCGCGGGGGTCGTCGCCGAGCTCACCGGCCTGGGCGCGAACGAGCTCTACCGCGCGGCGGTGGCCGGGCGCGAGTGACGCACCGCCCGCGCTTTCGCGCAGCTGGCGCGCAGATCCGTTCCTCCTGCGTCGCCCTGGGCATGCCGGGCCATGAGCCGGTCATAGCGTCGCGCGCGTCATGCCCGTGCTTGCGATCGCTGTTCTGCTGCTGACCGCCGGGATCCACGCGCCGACGGCCTCCGCCGCGAGCTGGCGCTGGCCCGTGACGCCGCACCGCGTGCTTGCGCCGTTCAGGTTCAGCCGCGCCGCCCCGTTCACCCGCGGGGCGCGGCGCGGCGTCCTGCTGGCGGGGCGCCCGGGCGCGGCGGTCGGCTCGGCCTGCAGCGGGCGCGTGCGCTACGCGGGCAGGCTGCCGTCTGCCGGGCTGGGCGTCTCGGTGCGCTGCGGGCCGCTCGTGGCCACGCACCTGGGCCTCGCTGCCCTGGCGGTCGTGCGCGGCGCGCGAGTCGCGGCGGGGGAGCCCCTCGGCGTGCTGCCGGCCGGCGGCACGATGCGCCTCGGCGCGCGCGTCGCGAGCCGCCGGCAGGGGTACCTCGACCCGGCGCGACTGCTGGGTGGCGCCGGGTCGAGGTGGCGCCCGCTCGGCCCGGCGCCGGCGGGCGCCCGGCGGCGGCCACCGCTCCGGGCGCCGC
Source organism: Solirubrobacteraceae bacterium (assembly GCA_035542555.1). GTDB lineage: Bacteria > Actinomycetota > Thermoleophilia > Solirubrobacterales > Solirubrobacteraceae > F1-60-MAGs163. The sequence continues at coordinate 20,034 of DATKLF010000019.1, forward strand.
GCCCGACGCCGGCCGCGCGCCGGTCGTCAGCCGGGGTCTCCGCGCAGGCGGCGCTGGCCGCCGCATGGCTCGGGCTGGGGCTGCTGGGAAGCGCGCTCGGCGCAGGCATCGTGCTGCGCCGCCGTCGCCCGCCGTCGGGCGCGTGCCGGCGGCTCCCGGGCGCCCCGCTAGCGTTCAGCGGGGATGGCCGCGCGGAGCTTCTACGTCACGACGCCGATCTACTACGTGAACGCGGCGCCGCATCTGGGGCACGCGTACACGACGATCGCCGCTGACGTCCTCGCACGCCACCACCGCCAGCGCGGTGAGGACGTGTTCTTCCTCACCGGCACGGACGAGCACGGGGAGCCCGTTGCGCTGGCCGCCGAGCGCGAGGGCGTCAGCCCGCAGGAGCTGGCCGACCGCAACGCCGAGCGCTTCCGCGCGTTGGCGCCGCGCATCGACGCCACGAACGACTTCTTCATCCGCACGAGCGACGCCGAGCACGGCGCGCGCGTGCAGGAGATCCTCGAGCAGGTCCGCGCCAACGGCCACGTCTACGAGGGCATCTACGAGGGCTGGTACTGCCCGCGCTGCGCGGATTTCAAGACCGAGCAGGAGATCGCCGAGGGCAACACCTGTCCGATCCACAAGATCCCGCTGACGCGCGAGCACGAGCACAACTGGTTCTTCCGGCTGTCGGCCTTCCAGGAGCCGCTCGAGCGGCTGCTGACCGAGAGCCCGGAGTTCGTGCGCCCGCGCTCGCGCTACAACGAGGCGCTCTCGTTCGTCCGCAGCGGCCTGCAGGACGTCTCCCTCTCGCGCCGGAAGCTCACCTGGGGGATCCCCGTGCCCTGGGACCCCGAGCAGGTCGTCTACGTCTGGTGGGACGCGCTCCTGAACTATGTGACCGCGCTCGCCTACGCCCGGCCCGGGCAGGACCTGACCGCCGTCTACTGGCCGGCGACCTGCCAGCTCATCGCCAAGGACATCCTGAAGTTCCACACCGTCTACTGGCCGGCGCTCCTGATGGCGGCCGACCTCCCGCTGCCCGAGCAGGTCTTCGTCCACGGCTATCTGCTGATGGACGGCGAGAAGATGAGCAAGTCGCTGGGCAACGTGCTGGACCCGTTCGCGGTCATCGACCGCTTCGGCTCGGACGCGCTGCGCTTCTACCTGCTGCGCGACGTGCCGTTCGGCCAGGACGGCTCGGTCTCGGCGGCGGCCTTCGAGGAGCGCTACGAGCGCGAGCTCGCCAACGACTACGGGAACCTTGCGAGCCGCAGCGTCGCGATGGTCCGCCGCTACCGCCACGGCGTCGTCCCGCAGGTGCCCTGCGACCCGGCGATCGCTGCCGAGTTCGAGGGCCTGCCCGGGCGCGTCGCCGCCCTGCTCGACGCGATCGAGATCACGCAGGCGCTCGAGGAGGTCTGGCAGCGCGTGCGGCGCCTGAACCGCTACGTCGAGGAGCGTGCGCCGTGGGTCCTCGCCAAGGACGAGGCGGCGGCCGGCGAGCTCGATGTCGTGCTGGCGACGCTCATCGAGGGCGTGCGCGCGCTCACCGTGCTGCTTGCGCCCTGGCTGCCGGTCACGGCGAGCCGGCTGCTCGAGGCGCTGGGCGCGCCGGAGATCGGCTACGACGCAGCGGCGCTCGGCGCCCGGTCGGTGACCGCCGTCGCTGCGCTCGAGCCGCTGTTCCCCAAGCAGCCGTGATCGACAGCCACACCCACCTGGACTCCTGCGCGCCGGCGAACGCGGAGCTCGTCGCCGCCGCCCGGGCCGTGGGCGTCCGGCGGATCCTCACGGTCGGCATGGACGAGCAGACCAACCGCACCGCGATCGCCGCCGCGCACGAGTTCGGCGAGGTCTTCGCCGCCGTCGGGCGCCACCCGAACGCCGCCGCCGGATTCTCCGATGCCGCGGCGCAGGATCTCGAGGCGCTCGTCGCCGACGAGCGGGTCGTCGCCGTCGGGGAGACCGGGCTCGACTTCTTCCGCGACCGCGCGCCGCGCGCCGAGCAGGAGCGCGCCTTCCGCGCCCAGGCGCGGATCGCGCGCGAGCACGACCTGCCGCTGGTCATCCACACCCGCGCGGCCGAGCAGGAGACGCTCGACGCGCTGCGCGCGCACGCGGCCGGCCTGCGGGTCGTGATGCACTGCTTCTCGATGCCCGACCGCCTCGACGAGTGCTTGGCCGAGGGCTGGTGGATCTCGTTCGCCGGCAACGTCACCTACCCGCGCAACGACGCGCTGGCGGCGGCCGCCGCGCGCGTCCCGGCCGACCGGCTGCTCGTCGAGACCGACGCGCCGTACCTCACCCCCCAGGCCGTGCGCAAGGAGCGCAACCAGCCCGCCTTCGTCGCGCACACGGCGCGCTTCGTCGCCGAGCGGCGCGGCGTGAGCTACGCGCAGCTGGAGGCCGACGTCGAGCGCAACGCCGCCGAGCTCTTCGGATGGTGAGCGACGGCGCACCTCCAGCCCGCGGGGGTGCCGCGGCGCTCCCCACGCAGCCGAGCCTGCGCCGCATGCGCGAGTACGGGATCCGGCCCAAGCGCGATCTCGGCCAGAACTTCCTCGTCGACTCGAACATCCTCGGGGTGATCGAGCGCCTCGCCGAGCTGCGCGCCGAGGACGTCGCCCTGGAGATCGGCGGCGGCCTGGGCGTGCTGAGCGAGCACCTCGCGCCGCGCTGCGCACACGTCCACGTCGTCGAGATCGACCGGGCGCTCGTGCCGGCGCTGCGGGAGGCGCTGGCCCCGCTCGACAACACGACGCTGCACGTCGCCGACGCCATGGCGCTCGATCTGAGGGCACTCGACCCGCCGCCGACGAAGGTCGTCGCCAACCTCCCCTATGGCATCGCCGCCGGCGCGATCCTGCGCACGATCGAGGAGCTGCCCGCGGTCACTCGCTGGGTCGCGATGGTCCAGCGCGAGGTGGGCCTGCGCCTGGCGGCCGGACCCGGCGACGAGCACTACGGCGTCCCCTCGGTGCTCGCCCAGCTCGCCTGCCGCGTGCGGGTCGCGCGCCCGGTCGCGCGCACGGTCTTCTTCCCCGTCCCCAATGTGGACTCGGTGCTCGTTGTGCTCGAGCGTCTCAGGCCCGCCCCGGAGCCCCGCCTGCGCGCGCTCGTCCAGGCCGCCTTCGCGCACCGGCGCAAGGCGATGGCGCGCTCGATCGAGCTGTCGGGCCGCTTCGGCGACGACGCGCGTGAGCGGGTGCGGGCGGCGCTCAAGGAGCTCGGCTTGCCGGCGCAGGTCCGCGCCGAGCGCCTGGCGCCCGAGGACTTCCGCCGGCTGCTGGAGCGGCTCGACGCATGACGGCGCTCAGCGAGCAGGCCCCCGCGAAGATCAACCTCGGGCTCACGCTCGGGCCGCCGCGCGAAGACGGCCGCCACCTGCTCGTCACGGTGATGCAGCCCGTGACGCTGATGGATCGTGTGCGCCTCCTGCCGGCCGCGCTTGGGACCGGCACGGACGAGGTGGTCTGCGCCGGCGTGCAAGGGGAGAACCTCGCGCTCGCGGCGCTTGCCGCCTTCCGCGCGCGCACGGGGTGGCGCGGCGCACCGGTGCGCCTGGAGATCGACAAGCGCATCCCGGTCGCGGCCGGGATGGCCGGGGGCTCGGCGGACGCGGGCGCGGCGCTGCGTCTGGCGGCGCGCGCGGCCGGGGTCCGCGACGACGAGCTGCTGCGCGAGATCGCGGCCGGCCTGGGGGCCGACGTGCCCGCCCAGGTGCGCCCGCGCCGATACCTGGCGACGGGCGCCGGCGAGGAGTTGCGCGCGCTGCCGGACGCCGCCCCGTTCGGGGTCCTCGTGGTGCGCTCAGAGCGCGAGCTGGCCACGGCCGACGTCTTCCGGGAGGCCGACCGGCTCGGCCTTCCGCGGGCGCGGGCGCAGCTCGAGGCGCGCGAGGCCGAGCTCGTCGCGGCGCTCGCCGCCGGCGCCGCGCTGCCGCCCGCAGAGCTGCTGCTCAACGACCTCGAGCCGGCGGCGGTCTCACTCGTCCCCGAGCTGGCCTGGACGCTCGACGACGTGCGCGGCACCGGCGCGTCGCAGGCGCACGTCTGCGGGTCGGGTCCCACGGTGATCGGGCTCTACCCCGACCTCGAGCGGGCGCGCGCGGCCGCGGTGATGCTCTCCGGCCGCCGTCCGGCGCCGATCGCGGCCGAGCCCTGGTACCGCGGGCTCTCGGGGGGCGAGCGGCCCAGCGGGCCGGGGCGCGGGGCGTGAAGGTCGGGGCGTACCTCCTCGCGGCGCTGCTGGCTCTGGTGCTCGTGCTCCGTCGCCGCCGCCTCGAGCCGACGCTGCTGGTCGGCGGGGCGCTCGTCGTGCTCGCGCTGTGCATCTACGGGACCGGCCTCGTCCACGTGCCGAACCTCGAGCGGCTGCTGCTCGATGTCGGCGGACGCCTCGGCGCGTGGACCTACCTGCTCGTCGCGGGCTTTGCGTTCCTGGAGACCGGCGCGTTCATCGGGCTGCTCGCCCCGGGCGAGACCGCGATGATCCTCGGCGGGGTCGTGGCCGGGCAGGGCCAGATCTCGATCGTCACGCTGATCGCCGTCACGTGGGCGGCCGCGGTCGCCGGCGACTGCCTGAGCTTCGAGCTCGGGCGCCGGCTCGGGCGCGGGTTCATCGTGCGCCATGGTTCGCGCTTCCAGATGACCGAGGAGCGGCTCGCGACCGTCGAGGCGTTCTTCGAGCGCCACGGGGGCAAGGCGATCCTCCTGGGCCGCTTCGTCGGTCTCGTGCGCGCGATCGCCCCGTTTCTGGCCGGGTCCGGGCGGATGAGCTTCCGGCGCTTCATCCCCTACGACGTGCTCGGCGCCGGCCTCTGGGCGACGACCTTCCTGATGCTCGGCTTCGTCTTCGGGCGCAGCCTCGACACGCTGCTGAAGGTCGCCAAGCAGGGGGCGCTCGGCCTCGGGATCGCGATCAGCGTCGTGGTCGGCGTTGTCTGGCTGGTCCGCTACCTGCGCGTGCCCGAGAACCGCGCCGCGCTGGCCGCCCGCTTCGACGCCGCGCTCGAGCGTCCGCTGCTGCGGCCGCTGCGCCCGGCCGTGCGCTGGCTGCGCGGCCCCGCGCGGTTCCTCGTCGCGCGGCTCACGCCCGGCCGGCTCGGGCTCGAGCTGACGACGCTGCTGGCGATCGGCGCCGTCGGCTCCTTCGCGTTCTTCGGCACGTGGATCAACGTCGCCGAGCACGGCGCCGTCTCGGCCGACCATCTCGTCCACCGCTGGGCGGTCGACCTGTGGAGCCCGGCCGTCGCGAGCGTTGCGAAGGTGCTCACCTGGCTCGGCGCGCCGATCGTGATCGAGCTCGTCGCGGCGGCCGCGACGCTCGCGCTCGTCCTGCGGCGCCGCTGGCCCGAGGCGATCGTGCTGGCGGCCGGCCTGCTCCTCACGCTGCTGCTCGTGCAGATCGCCAAGCACGCGGTGGGGCGCGCGCGCCCGCCGGACGAGCTCGTCTCCGCCTACGGGCCGTCGTTCCCGTCCGGGCACTCGGCGTATGCGATGACCTGGATCGTGCTCGCGGTGATCGGCGTGCGGGTGGTCCCGGCGCTGCGCGGGCGCTGGTGGCTCGTGGGCGCGGCGTGCGTGCTGGCCGCGCTCGTGGGGGCGACGCGGCTGTACCTGCGCGTGCACTGGCTCGCCGACGTCCTCGGCGGCCAGGGCGCCGCGGCGCTCGCGTTCTCGATTGTGGCGATCGTGGTGCTCGTCGTCACGCAGCTGCGTCACAATGAGGCCACCACATGAACAACGAGTCGATCATCGTCCTCATCGCCGTGTGCAGCGCCGTGTTCGGGTTCACCGCCTGGGTGGGCCTGATCGCGTTCCCGGCCTGGCAGTCCTACTCGCGGATCTGGCAGCGCGTCGCGGCGGTCTTCCTGTCGCTGTACTCGGTCGCGTCGTTCCTCGTCGTCGGCGTGGCGCTGGGCGCGCTCGTCGTCTGGCTGCGCGCGGGCTGAAGCCGCTCGCCTGGGACCGCCCGGGCGGCGGGCGGCCGGCGGCGCCTACACTGCCGGGCATGTCCACGCCGGCGCAGGGTGCGCCGACCGCGCCGGACCTCGCAGCTCTGGACGCCATCACCGAGGCCGTCGGATCGGGTGCCGGACTGCCAGAGGTCGTCCGGGCGGCGGCGCGCGCCCTCGATGCGAGCCTCGCGCTCAGCGACCGGGCGGGCCACGTGCTCGCCGTCGCCGCGCGCTCGACAGCGGACGAGCAGTCGCTGCTCAGCGCGCGCGACGGCGTGGAGGAGCTCGAGCTGCGCGTGGCCGACGAGCCGGTCGGCACGCTGAAGCTGCGTGCGCGCTCCGAGCTCGACCCGCTCGTGCTGCGCCTGGTGACGACGCTCATCGCGGGCGAGGTCGAGCGCCTGCGCGCTCCCGAGCGCGCGTCGGCCGCCGCCGCCGAGGGCTTCCTGCGCGCCGTGCTGGCGCGCGACTACGGCGGCGGCGACGAGGTGCACGAGGCCGCCACCGCGATCGGGGTGGACCTCAGCGCCGGCGCGAGCGTCCTGGTCGTGCGCGTCCACGCCCACGTCGCCGGCGAGGACGGACGGCGCGCGCGGATGCTCGCGCTCGTCGAGCGCGGCGCCCGCGCCGGCTGCCCCGGCGCGATCGCGGCGCTCACGGACCGGCACGAGCTGCCCGGCGACGAGGTGATCGCACTGCTCCCCGACGCCTCCGAGGAGGTCGCTGAGCGCGCGGCCGAGAGCGTGCGCCGCGAGCTGCAGGCCGGCCTCAGCGGACACACCTTCACGATCGGCCGCAGCCGGCCCTGCCCGGAGTCCGGCGACCTGCACCGAGCGGCCAGCGAGGCGCTGCTCGCGGCGAACGTCGCCGAGGGCGATGAGGAGCGGCCGGTCCTGGCCTTCGAGGAGACCGGCGCCTACCGGCTGCTGCTCTCCGCGATGTCCGAGGACCCCGCCGAACTGCAGCGCTTCTACGCCGAGACGGTCGAACCGCTCGTCGCCTATGACGAGCAGTACGAGACCGATCTGCTCGCGACCGTCGAAGCGTTCCTCGACGCGGACGGCAACGTCGCCGGCACCGCCCAGCGGCTCTTCACCCACCGCCACACGATCCGCTACCGCCTCGAGCGCGTGCGCGAGCTGTCGGGCCTGGACGTCGGGTCGACCGACGGGCGCGAGAAGCTCAGCCTGGGCCTGAAGGCGATGCGGGTGCTCGGGATCGCCCACCGTGGCGGGCCCGCCAGTGAGGCCGGCGCCGGCGCCGGGCGCGTTCCCCGCCGCCGCTGAGCGGCCCGGACGCACCGTGCGGCGCGCCGGCCGCTCCGCCCGGCGCGCGCGGGCCGGCACGATGCTCTGAACCGAGGTCGATCGGCTGGACGGATGATCGACTCAAGTCCTGCAAGGAATCTGCCGAACGCGCGAATGTGCCGACCGTTCCAGGGTTCCCCGCCGATCCGGCGCGCCGCCGCGCGCGGCTTGCCGCCGTGCTCGGCGTCGTCGCCGGCTGCACCCTCATCTGGGGCAGCGTCGCGGCGCTGAACCGCTTCGTCCTGGGCTTCCACGCGTGGCCCACGCCGGACAACCCGCGCGTCGAGCGACTCGTCGTTCCCGACGCCCCCAGCGTGCCGGCCTCCGGTGGCCGTCATCGCGGGGGGCCGGGGCTCGTCGGCGGTCTCGCGGCGCCCGCGTCGGCCGCGCTGCTGCCGGGGGCCACGGTCACCGGGCTCGGAGTCGACGGGGTGGTCGTGGCGGCGCCGGGCACCCGCACGACTGATCGCGGCGGTCGCGTGAGGACTCCGGCGTCCGGGTCGCCGATCGGCGCACCCGGCGGGGTGCTCGGCCCCGTGGGCCCGGCCGCCCCCGGCGGACGCGGTCAGACGGTCGTGCCGACCCAGACGACGGTGCCGACGACTCAGCCCGTGACCACGCAGACGCCCACCTCCTCGGCCCCGGTCGACACCGACGGCGACGGCATCCCCGACGCGTACGAGATCAGCCACGGCCTGGACCCGACGAACCCGGCCGACGGCTCGGCCACGAACGCGCAGGGCATCACGAACGTGCAGGCCTATCGCCGCCAGCAGGCGGCCAACCGCAAGGGCGCCGCCGACCAGGGCGCGACGCAGCCTTCCGACACCACGTCCGGTGACACGACCGGGACGACCCCCGACCCGGTTCCGACGCCCGATCCGTCGAGCGACCAGGTGCCCACGCCGGCGACGACGCCGGACCCCGTGACGCCCGCCGACCCGGCGCCCGCCGATCCCTCCTCGCCACCGGACCCCGGTACGACCGACCCGACCACGGGCGGCGTGGCCGCGCCGGACGAGCCCGCGGCGCCGCCTGCCGATGTGCCGACCCCGCCGGCCGCCCCGGCGCCCGCCACGACGGCACCGGCAGATCAGGCCGCCCCGGCCGACCAGACCACCACCGCGGCGGATCCGGCCGCCCCGGCGGATCAGGTCGCGCCGCCCGCCGCGTCATAGCCCGACCCGGGCACCCTACGATCCGCACGATGCGGATCGGCATCATCACCGGCTCGGGGACGTACGAGCTGCCGGGGCTGGAGCGCCTCGGCGAGCAGGCGGTGTCAACCGCCTTCGGTGCCGCGGTCCTCACGCACGGACGGCTCGGCGACGCGGAGATCCTGCACGTGAGCCGCCACGGCCCGGGCCACCACCGTGTCTCCCACCAGGTCGAGCATCTGGCGAACATCGCTGCGCTGCGCGACAGCGGCGCCGACGCGATCCTCGCCGTCACCGTGTGCGGGGGCGTCGACCGGTCGCTCGAGCTCGGCCAGCTGATCGTCTTCGACGACCTGCACTTCCCGTCCAACCGGCTGCCGGGCGGGGAGCTGTGCACGCTGCACACCGAGCCCGGCGCGCCGGGTCGCGGTCACTGGGTCTTCGAGGCGCCGTTCAGCGCGTCGCTGCGCGCCGCGCTGCTGACCGCGGCAAGGGCGCTCGGGCACGTCGTTCGCGACGGGGGCTGCTACGGACACGTCGACGGCCCGCGCTTCAACACCCGCACGGAGATCGGCATGCTCGCCGGCGCCGGCGTCACGGCGGTCAGCCAGACCGCCGGACCTGAGACGGTGCTGGCGGGGGAGGCGCGCATCCCCTACGCGCTGCTCGGCTTCGTGACCGACTATGCGAACGGCGTGCACGAGACGCCCACGCCGGTCGAGACGCTCGTGCACCTGATCGGGCAGAGCACGGGGCGCTTCGCCTCGACGCTCGCGGCCACCCTGCCGCTGATCGACCCCGCGGCGCTCGGCCCGGTCGGGACGATGATCGCGTGGGAGTGACGCCGGTCGCAGGCAGCAGCGCGCCGCTGGAACCTGCAGCGGTCGTCCTCGACGCGCTCGCCGCGCCGCCTGACCCCGAGCTCGAGCGCGCCGTCGGGCCGGGTGCGGCGCAGCGCCTGCGCGCCGCGCTGCGCGCCCGCGCGCGCCGCTGGGCCGCGGCGTTCGCCCCGGGCCGCGC
>DATKLF010000020.1:0-14512 GCA_035542555.1 Solirubrobacteraceae bacterium
GGGCGTGGGTTCGCTGGTCGTCGTCGCAGCGCCCGCCGCGGGCTTCCTGGCGCCTGACGCCGCGCTTGCGAGCAGGGCGCGGCGGCGCGCCCGCGCCCTGCGCGCCGAGGCTCCGGACGTGCTCGACCGGATGCGCCTCGCGGTGGAGGCCGGCCTCGGGCCGGCCCGCGCGGTCGAGGCTGCCGGCAGCCACGGTCGCGGGCCGCTCGCTGCCGAGCTGCGCGCGCTGGCCGGCGCGGCCGAGCTCGGGGTGCCGCGCGCGCAGGCGCTGGCGAGGCTCCGCCGCCGATGCCCGCTGCCCGAGGTGGAGGCGCTCGCGGCCGCCCTTGCGCGCGCGGACCGTCACGGCACGCCGCTGGGGCCGGCGCTGGCCGCGCTGGCGGCGGCGGCCCGCGCCGAGCGCGCGCGGCAGGTCCACGAACGCGCGCAGCGGGCGGCGCCGAAGATCCAGCTGGTCGTCGCGCTGCTGCTGGTGCCGGCCGCGCTGCTGGCGGTGGCGGCCGGCCTGCTTGCGGGGCTGCGCTGACGCGCACACACGGGCCTCCCACCACCGCCCACCCCGATGCACAGCGGCCGGACGGATGGCTTCCCAGGCTGCAATCCGGCGTGCGGCCGGCCGTGCTGCAACGCGGCATGCGCTGCCCGCTCGCTGCAGCCGGATCCGAGCGGGCGGCCCGGATCCCCGTGTGCATCGGTTGTTGCGGGGCTCGGTGCGGGGCGCGCGTGGACGCGTGGGGAGTCCCGTGGGAAAAATTGTGCGGAAAGGGTTGCGTAGTGGGAGAAAGTGGGTTAGGTTCGCGCCACGCGGACCGGGGTGGAGGGGCTCCTCCCACTCCTCCACCTCGGTCCGCATCTGCTTCCCGCCCCGGGGCGGCGGCGAGCCACATGGCACTCCTCGGCACCTACCCCCACACCCTCGACGCGAAGAACCGGCTCACGGTCCCGTCGAGGTTCCGCGGGCTGCTGGGCGACCAGGTGATCCTCGCCAAGGCGATCGAGCCATGCATCGGGCTGTGGACGCCGGACGCCTACGAGGCCTTCGTCGCGGCCTCGCTCTCCCACTTGAATCCGCTCTCGCCGCAGGCGCGCCAGCTGCGCCGCTACTTCTCGGCCAACGCGTTCCTCACCCCGATCGACGGCGCCGGACGGGTCATGGTCCCCGCCCAGCTGCTCGCGCACGCCGGCGTCGCCAAGGAGGTCGTCGTCAACGGCAACGACACCTGCCTGGAGATCTGGGATCGCGAGCGCTGGGCCCAGGAGAGCGAGCGCCTGACCGCCGAGGTCGTCGACATCACCGCCGCGTTCGGCTGATGGCCCTCATGACCGCCGACCACGTTCCCGTGCTGGCGACCGAGCTCGTCGCGCTGCTCGACCCGCAGCCGGGGGAGGTCGCCGTCGACGCCACGTTCGGCGCCGGCGGCCACGCGCGAGTGGTCGCCGAGCGGCTGGGGGACGACGGGCTGCTCGTGGCGATAGATCGCGACCCCGCGGCCGCGCCGCGCTTCGAGGCGTTCAGCGCCGAGGTCCCGTGCCACACGCGCTTCGTGCAGGCGCCGTTCGCGCAGGCGCTCGCGGCGCTGTGCGACGAGGGCCTGCGCGCAGACATGGTCTATATGGACCTCGGCGTCTCGTCGATGCAGATCGACACGCCGGCGCGCGGCTTCTCCTATGCCGCAGAGGCGCCGCTCGACATGCGCATGGACCCGACGACCGGTCCCACCGCTGCGGAGCTCCTCGCCACGTGGGACGCGCGCCGCCTGGCGGGAGCGTTGCGCGAGTACGGCGAGGAGCGCTACGCCGCCCAGATCGCGCGCGCGATCGTGCGCGAGCGCGAGCGGCGACCGCTCACCACCACGACCGAGCTCGTCGATGTCGTCACACGCGCGATCCCGACGCCTGCGCGCTTCGCGTCCGGCCACCCGGCCAAGCGGGCCTTCCAGGCGCTGCGCATCGCGGTCAACGGGGAGCTCGAGCAGCTCGACGCCGCACTGCCCCTCGCCTGGGAGCTGCTGCGCGAGAACGGGCGCTTTGCAGGGATTTCGTTCCACTCTCTGGAAGACCGTCGCGTGAAGCGGTTCCTCGCCGAGCTCGCGCGCGGCTGCATCTGCCCGCCCGATCTGCCTGTGTGCCGCTGCGGACGCACGCCGCAGGCCGAGCTGCTCGCGCGTGGCGGCACCACGCCCGGCGCCGACGAGCTGGCGGGCAACCCGCGCGCACGCTCCGCACGGCTGCGCGGCGCCCGCAAGCTCCCGACCACGGAGGCCTCAACGGCATGACTCCGCCCACCGCCGCCACCGTGGCCGCCCGACAGGGCGCCGAGCCGCGGGCGACGAGCCCCGGCCATCGCCGCAGCCTGCGCCGCTCGCCCGCCCCCCGCGTTGCGCGACGGGTCTCCGGCCCCGGGAGCCGCGGCGCCGCCCGGCGCCGCCCGGCGCCCTCGTGGCGCGCCGCGCTGCATCGCGGACAGGCCGCAGCGAGCACCCTGACCCGCCGCGTCGGGCTCGGCGGGTTCGTCGGCGGGCGGCTGTGGATCGGCGTCTTCGCGGGACTGCTCCTCGGCCTCGTCTTCCTCCAGGTGTCGCTGCTGAAGCTCAACACGGCGATCAGCCTCAACGTCGAGCGCGCCCAGGCGCTCGAGCGCAGCAACGCCGGCCTGCGCAGCTCGCTCGACCGTCTCGACGCTGGGCAGCGCATCCAGGACGTCGCGGCGCGGCTCGGCATGGTGATGCCCGGCCCCGGCGCCGTCTGCTACCTCGAGGCGCGCGCGCATGCGCCGTGCTCCGGCGGCGACGCCGCGGCCGCCGACACCGCCAGCGACCCGACGCAGGCCACGGTGCCCGCCGCCGACGCCCAGGCCACCTCGCAGTCGGCCACGACGACGTCGCCCGCGCCGGCGACGACCCAGCCCGCGGCGGCGTCCGCACCGGTCTCCCAGGCGCCGGCGCAGGCCCAGCAGGCGCCGGCCCAGACGCAGGCCGCCGACCCGCCCCCGGCGCAGACACCGGCGGCGGCCACCGGCGGGGTGTCCGCGGCGGTGGGGGGCTGATGGCGCCGCCCCGGGGGGCAGCCTGATGGCCCTGGTGGAGCGGCGCATCGGGCTGCTCTTCGCCGCATTCCTCCTGCTGCTCGCCATCGCCGCGCTCCGCGCGACGTACATGGGCGTCATCAGGAACGGGAGCCTCTCGAGTGCCGCGACCTCGCAGCAGGTCGCCGAGCAGACGCTGCCGGCGCGGCGCGGCTCGATCGTCGACCGCTTGGGCGTTCCACTCGCGACGTCCGAGCCGGCCGACGACATCTCGGCGACGCCTTACCTGATCAAGGACCCGGTGCGCGCCGCCGCGCGGATCGCGCCGCTGCTCGGCGTGCCCGTCGCGCAGCTCACCCGGCAGCTCGCGCGCCGTGACACCGGCTTCGTCTACCTGGCACGGCGTGTGCCGGCGGCGACCGCCGATCGCGTCAAAGCGCTCGGCATCGACGGCATCGACCTCACGCCCGGCCAGCTGCGCGCCTACCCGCACGGCATGCTCGCCGCGCAGGTGATCGGCGCCGTCGGCGTCGACGGCCATGGCCTGCTCGGCCTGGAATACGGCAGCGAGAAGCTGCTGCACGGCAGCGACGGCGTCCAGCGATCCGTGCTCGACGGCGGCCGCCAGGCGATCGAGGTGCGCGACGTGCGCCGTGCCATCCCGGGCGCGCGCCTGCGCCTCACGCTTGATGCCCAGCTGGAGGAGCGCACCGAGCAGGTCCTGCAGGGGGTCGGCGCCACCTATCGCCCCAAGGGCGCCACCGCGATCGTCATGGATCCGCGCAGCGGCGCGATCCTCGCGATGGCCAACTGGCCACGGGTCAACGCGAACACGCCCGGCGCGGCCCCGTCGTGGGCGCTCGAGAACCGCGCGGTCGGCTTCCCCTACGAGCCGGGGTCGACGTTCAAGGCGTTCACGGTGGCGGGCGCGCTGCAGGACGGGGTCGTCACGCCCGCCACGTCGTTCAACCTGCCGCCCCAGATCCAGGTCGCCGACCGCACGATCCACGACGCGGAGGACCGCGGGTGGGAGACGCTCGACACGGCCGGCATCCTCGCGAAGTCGAGCAACGTCGGCGCGATCATGATCGGCCAGCGGCTCGGCGCGCGGCGCTTCGACCACTGGGTGCGCGCGTTCGGGTTCGGCTCGCGCACCGGCGTCGGGCTCCCGGGTGAGGAGCAGGGCGTCGTGCTGCCGCTCTCGCGCTACTCGGGGTCGTCGATGGGCAACCTGCCGATCGGCCAGGGTGAGCTCGTCACGCCGATCCAGATGGCGATGGCGTACGCGGCGATCGCCAACGGCGGGATCCTCCGCCGCCCGCACATCATCCAGGCAGTCGACGGCAAGCCGGTGCACGAGCCGGCCGGCCACCGCGTGATCTCCGGCCGCACCGCCGCCGCGGTGCGCACGATGCTCGAGGGCGTGCTGGCTCCGGGCGGCACCGCGAGCGAGGTCTCGATCCCCGGCTACAAGCTCGCCGGCAAGACCGGCACGGCGAACAAGGTCGACCCGGCGACCGGCGAGTACTCGAACGAGAAGTACGTCGCCTCGTTCGTCGGCATGGCCCCGGCCGCACATCCGCGGCTGCTCGTCGCCGTGATGGTCGACGAGCCGCAGGGGGCGATCTACGGCGGCGAGGTCGCGGCCCCCGCCTTCCAGAAGATCGCGCAGTTCGCGCTGCCCTACCTGCGCATCCCGCCGAACTGATCCCGCGGGTGCGCGGGTACCCTCCGAGCCGATGACGCTGCGCGAGCTCTTCGGCGACGCCGCGCCCGCTGCGCCCGGCGTGGACGTCCGCGCGCTCGCGTACGACAACCGCGCGGTGACGCCGGGGACCGCGTTCGTGTGCGTGCCGGGCTTCACGCGCGACGGCCACGAGTTCGCTGCCGACGCGATCGCACGGGGGGCTGTGGCGCTCGTCGTCGAACGGCCGCTCGGTCTCGGCGTGCCCGAGGTGCTCGTGCCCGACGCGCGCGCGGCGATGGCCCCGGCGGCCGCACGTCTCGCCGGCGACCCGACGGCGCGGCTTCGGGTCGTCGGCATCACCGGGACGAACGGCAAGACGACGACGGCGTTCCTGCTGGCCTCGCTGCTCGAGGCCGGCGGGCTGCGGACGGGCCTGCTCGGCACGGTCACCCAGATCGTGGGCGGGGAGCGCACACCCGCCGTGCGCACGACGCCGGAGGCGGTCGACCTGCAGGCGACGTTCGCGCAGATGCTCGCCTGCGGCGATCGCGCGTGCGTGATGGAGGTCAGCTCGCACGCGCTCGAGCTTCACCGCGCGGACGCGATCCACTGGGCCGCCGCGGTGTTCACGAACCTCTCGCAGGACCACCTGGACTTCCACGACACGATGGAGGACTACTTCCAGGCCAAGCGGCTGCTGTTCCTCGCCGATCCCGCGCTGCGCGTCGTGAACACCGACGACCCCTACGGCCGGCGCCTGGCCGAGGAGTTCCCGGACGCGCTCACGGTCGGCATCGACAGCCCGCACGCCGCGCTGCGCGCGACGGACGTCGTGACCGGTCTCGGCGGTTCGTCGTTCCGCGCCGGCGGGCTCGAGCTGCGCACCTCGATGCCGGGCCGCTTCAACGTGCTCAACGCGCTCTGCGCCGTCGCGGTGGCGCGCGCGCTCGGCGTCGACGACGCGGCGATCGTCGCCGCGCTGCCGCGCGCGGGCCGCGCGCCCGGCCGCTTCGAGCCGGTCGACGAGGGGCAGGACTTCGCGCTGCTCGTCGACTACGCGCACACGCCGGACTCGCTGGAGAACGTGCTGCGCGCCGCGCGCGGCATCGCGCGGGGCCGCGTGATCGTCGTCTTCGGCTGCGGCGGCGACCGCGACCGCGGCAAGCGCCCCGTGATGGGCGCGATCGCCGCGCGCGAGGCCGACGCCGCGATCGTCACCTCGGACAACCCGCGCTCGGAGAACCCCGAGGCGATCATCGGCCAGATCCTCGACGGGATCCCCGCGGACCCCCGCGCCGACGTGGAGGCCATCGCGGACCGCCGCGCGGCGATCGCGCGCGCCATCGACCTGGCCGGCGCGGGCGACGTCGTCGTCGTCGCCGGCAAGGGCCACGAGCAGGGACAGGAGATCGCCGGCGGCGTGACGCTCGACTTCGACGACGTGGCCGTCGCGCGCGCCGCACTGCGGAAGGCGCGTGGCTGATGCGCAGCTGGCAGGCAGAGCGCGTCGCCGCGGCCGCCGGTGCCCGGCTCGCCGGCCCCGCGCCGGTCCGCGC
The DNA here is from genome assembly GCA_035542555.1 of Solirubrobacteraceae bacterium. Lineage (GTDB taxonomy): Bacteria > Actinomycetota > Thermoleophilia > Solirubrobacterales > Solirubrobacteraceae > F1-60-MAGs163. The sequence goes on from DATKLF010000020.1 coordinate 6,269, forward strand.
CGGCGATCCGGGACCGGAGCGTGTCGTGATCGACTCGCGCACTGTGGGCCCGGGCGACCTGTTCGTCGGCCTTCCCGGGACGCGGGCCGACGGCGGGGCGTTCGCGGCCTCCGCGCTGGCGGCCGGCGCATGGGGGGTGCTCGTGCGTCCCGAGCATGGCGGCGAGGCGCGCCGGGCGGCGCCCGGCGCGGTGCTCACGGCCGACGATCCGCTCGCCGCGCTGCAGCGTCTGGCGACGAGCTGGCGCGAGGAGCTCGGCTGCACGGTGATCGGCATCACCGGCTCGACCGGCAAGACGTCCACGAAGGACCTGCTGCGCGGCATGCTCGAGCCCTACCGGCGCGTCGTCGCGACCGCGGAGAACCTCAACACCGAGATCGGCCTGCCACTGACGATCCTGGGCGCGCCTGAGGAGACCGAGGTGCTCGTGCTCGAGATGGCGATGCGCGGCAGCGGCCAGATCGCGGAGCTCGCGGCGATCGCGCGCCCGCAGATCGGGGTCGTCGTGAACGTCGGGCCCGTCCATCTGGAGCTCCTCGGCAGCATGGAGGCGATCGCGCGCGCCAAGGCTGAGCTTCTCGCCGCGCTCCCGGCGGGGGGGACCGCGGTGATCCCGGCGGGCGAGGTCCTGCTCGATCCGCACGTGCGCGACGATGTCGTCACGGTGACCTTCGGGCCCGGCGGGGACGTCGACGAGCTGCCGGAGCACCTCACGCTGCCCTTCGGCTCGGCGCACATGCGCCTCAACGCGCTCGCGGCGCTGGCCGCGGCCCGTGCCGTGCGCGTCGAGCCGGCCGGCGCCGTCCGCGTCGCGCTCTCGCGCCTGCGCGGCCAGCGGCTCGAGCTCGCTCGCGGCATCGTCGTCATCAACGACTGCTACAACGCCAACCCGATGTCGATGCGGGCCGCCCTCGACGACCTCGCCGAGACGGCGCACGCGCGGCGCGTCGCCGTCCTGGGCGACATGCTCGAGCTCGGCCCCGCCGAGCACGAGTTCCACCTGCGCCTCGCCGAGCACGCCCGTGCGGCGGGCGTCGACGTGCTCGTCACCGTCGGCCCGCGCGCGCGGGCGACCGCGGAGGCCTTCGGCTCGGGGGCGACGGCACTGGGGGACGCCGATGCGGCCGCCGGCCTGCTGCCCGGCCTGCTGCGCGACGGCGACACGGTCCTCGTGAAGGGCTCGCGCGGCGTCGGCCTGGAGGTCGTCGCCGAGGCGCTCGCCGACGCGCCGGGCGTCGGGGCGGGGCGCGACTGATGGGGGAGGTGCTGATCGGCGGCACGGTCGCCCTGCTGCTCTGCGTGTTCCTCTCGCCCCGGTTCATCTCGTTCCTCTACGACCGCGAGTTCGGCCAGACGATCCGCGAGGAGGGCCCCGCGGGCCACCACACGAAGGCCGGCACGCCGACGATGGGCGGGATCATCATCTTCCTTGCGATCTCGGTCCCGTTCCTCGTGCTGTCGAACTACGAGTGGCGCGCGGTCGGCGTGTTCGGCACCGCGGTCGCCTGCGCGGGCATCGGCTTTGCCGACGACTACACGAAGATCGTGCGGCGCCGCTCGCTCGGCCTGCGTGGGCGCACGAAGCTCGTCCTGACGGTCATCATCTCGCTCGCGCTGTGGTGGGTCGCCACCCAGAAGGCGGGCATCTCGACCACGGTGCGCCTGCGCATCGTCGACGCGAGTGTGGACCTCGGGGTGCTCTTCCCGGTGCTCGTCTACCTCGTGATCGCTGGGACGACGAGCGCCGTGAACCTCACCGACGGCCTCGACGGCCTCGCGGCCGGCTGCGCCGGGATCGTGATGCTCGCCTACATCGGCATCACGTACCTGACGACCGGGGAGGCGGACCTTGCGCTGCTCAGCGCGTGCATCGTGGGCGCCTGCGTGGGATTCCTCTGGTACAACGCCTTCCCGGCGACGATCTTCATGGGAGACACCGGCTCGCTCGGCCTCGGCGGGGCGATCGGGGCGATGGCCGTCATGACCAACACGGAGTTCCTGCTCGTGCTGATCGGCGGGATCTTCGTGATGGAGGCGCTGAGCGTGATGATCCAGGTCTTCACGTTCCAGACCTGGCGCCGGCGCGTCTTCCTGATGGCTCCGATCCACCATCACTTCGAGATGCGCGGCTGGTCGGAGACGAAGATCATCCTGCGCTTCTGGATCATCGCGATCGTCTGCGCCGCGATCGGCTTCACCATCTACCGCGCCTCGCTGCGCTGAGCGCGGCCGCCGGATCTAGTCTTCGGCGCGTGTACCAGCGACGGCGTCCACCGATCCCGCTCGGCCCCTGGCTCGTCGTCGGGCTGCGTCGCTCCGGCGCGGCCGCCGCGCGCGCGCTGTGGGCGCGCAGCGAGGCCGTGGTCTGCGTCGACTCGGGCGCGCCGCCGGAGGCCGAGGAGCTGCGCGCCCAGGGCATGGAGGTGTGGACCGGTGTCGAGGGGCTGGTCGAGCTGAACCGCGCGCGGGCGGTCGTCAAGAGCCCGGGCGTCCCGCGCGAGGCCCCGGTGATCGCCGAGGCCCGCCGGCGCGGCGTGACCGTCTACGGCGAGCTCGAGCTCGGCTGGCGGCTGGTCGAGCGCCCGTTCGTCGCCGTCACCGGCACGAACGGGAAGACGACGACCGCCGAGCTGCTCGGCGCGATCTGGCGGGCGTCGGGCCGGCCGGTCGACGTGGCGGGGAACGTCGGGCTCGCGGTCAGCGCGCTGGCGGCCGACCGCCGTTCGGAGGCGACCGTGATCTGCGAGGCGAGCTCATTCCAGCTCGAGGACACCGTCGCGTTCGCCCCCGAGGTGGCGCTGATGCTCAACGTCCAGCCCGACCACCTGGACCGCCACGGGACGTTCGAGGACTACCTCGCCGCGAAGCTGAAGATCTTCGCCCGCCAGGGGCCGGACGACATCGCGATCGGCCCGCCGCAGCTGCTCGCCCAGGCCGGCGGGCGCGCACGGCGCGTGACGTTCGGCCCGCACTGGGACGTCGACCTCGCGCTGCGCGACGGCGTCATCACGTGGCAGGGGGCTGACCTCATGCGCGCCTCCGACGTGCGCATCCGCGGCGAGCACAACCTCGAGAACGCGATGGGCGCCGCCGCCGCCGCGCTGTCGGCCGGGATCGAGCCGGACGCCGTGTGCGAGGGCCTGCGCAGCTTTCCGGGCGTCGAGCACCGCATCGAGGACGTCGCCGACCTCGACGGCATCCTCTGGGTCAACGACTCCAAGGCGACGAACGTCGCCTCCACCAGCGTCGCGCTCGACGCGTTCGCCGCGCCGGTGCACCTGATCCTCGGCGGCCAGGGCAAGGGCCAGGACTTCGCGCCGCTGCGCGACGCGGTGGCGATCCACGCGCGCGCCGTCTACCTCATCGGGGAGGACGCCGGCGCGATCGAGCAGGCGCTCGACGACGCCGCCGACCTCGTGCGCTGCGGCGACCTCGAGCACGCCGTCGCGGCCGCCCAGGCGGCCGCGGTGGCCGGCGAGGTCGTGCTCCTCTCGCCGGCCTGCGCGAGCTTCGACCAGTACCCGGGTGGGTACGAGGAGCGCGGGGCGCACTTCAAGGCGCTCGTCGCGACGCTCGCGGTCTCGCGGCCGCCCGCCTGAGCCGGCAGGACAACGCCCGCCGGCGGCGAAGGGGGGCGGGATGGCCCGCGCTGCCGCCCGCGCCGCAACTCCGCCCGCCCCTGCGCGGCGCGCTCGCCGCCGCTCGATCGAGGAGGACGTGCTGCTGACGGCGGTGCTGTGCCTCGTCGCCTTCGGCGCGGTGATGGTCTACAGCGCCTCGTCGGCGAGCACCGTGATCCGCGGGGGCGGGGACGGGACGTCGTTCCTCGTGCGCTACGTCCTCTACGGCGCCGCGGGGTTCGCCGCGATGTGGGCCATCGCACGGATGCCGCTGCAGCGCTTCCTGGAGCTGACCAGCCCGCTGCTGGGGATCGCGTTCGGGCTGCTCGTCCTGGTGCGCATGCCCGGCTTCGGGGTGTCGGTCAACGGCGCGCGCCGCTGGCTCGGCGCCGGCCCCCTGACCTTCCAGCCGAGCGAGATCGCCAAGCTCGCGCTCGTGCTCTACGCGGCGCGCTTCCTCGCCGAGCGCCCGCGCGGCTTCCGGCGCTGGCAGGAGCTCGTCCCGCTCGGGCTGGTCACGGGGATGGCCGCGCTGCTCGTGGCCTCCCAGCCCGACCTCGGCACCGCGCTCGTGATCGCCTTCACCGCTGCCGCGATGCTCATCGCCGCCGGGGTGCCGCTGCGCTGGCTCGGCGGCGCCGCGGGCGTCGGCGCGACCTTCGTGCTGCTGTACGCGATGAGCGCGCCCTACCGCCGCGCCCGCCTGACGTCCTTCCTCGATCCGTGGCACCACGCCGGCAGCACCGGCTTCCAGGCGGTGCAGGGGCAGATCGCGCTGGGCTCCGGCGGGATGCTCGGCCGCGGCCTTGGCGAGTCGGTCCAGAAGATCTTCTACCTGCCCGAGGCGCACACCGACTTCATCCTGGCGGTGATCGGCGAGGAGCTCGGGCTCGTCGGCGTGCTCGGGCTGCTCGCCGTGTACGGCGTCATCGCGTGGGCGGGCCTGCGCATCGCCCAGCGGGCGAAGGGGCGCTACGCGGCGCTGCTGGCGGCCGGTCTGACGTCGCTGGTGCTGTGCCAGGCGATGCTCAACGTCTTCGTCGTCCTGGGCATCGCGCCGCTGACCGGCGTACCGCTCCCCTTCATCTCGTACGGGTCGACGAACCTCGTCGTGCTGCTGGCCGGCGTCGGCCTGCTGCTCAACGTCGCGCGCGGCGGGTCCGTGCACCTGCGGGCCGTCGGCGGCGCGCGCGATCAGGCACGATCACGGGCCGATGGACACGAGGACCTACGTCATCGCGGCCGGGGGAACGGCGGGGCACGTCATCCCGGCGCTGGCGGTCGCCGACGCGCTGCGGGCTGAGGCGGGCTCGCCGCCGCCGCGGCTCGTGTTCGTCGGCGGCCAGCGTGCTGAGCGCGAGCTCGTGCCCGCGGCCGGGTACGAGCTGCGGACGATCGCCGTCGAGGGCCTCAGCCGCACGAACCCGCTGAAGGCGCTGCGCGCCCTGCTGAAGGCGGCCGGCGCCGTGGTCGCCGCCTGGCGGATCCTCGGCGAGCTGCGACCTGCGGCGGTGCTGGGGGGCGGGGGCTACGTCGCGGGCCCCGTCGGCCTGGCCGCGGTCCTGCGGCGCATCCCGCTCGTGCTGAGCGAGGCCGACAGCCACCTGGGCGTCGCCAACCGCCTGCTCGCGCCGTTCGCGCGCCGCGTCTGCCTGGCATTTCCGATCGACGGGCGGACAGGCTCCCGCTACCGCGTGACGGGGCGCCCGGTGCCTGTCCCGGCATGCGACCGCGAGGCGGCGCGGGCGCGCTTCGGCATCCCGCCCGGCGCGCGCGTGCTCGTCGTCTTCGGCGGCTCGCTGGGGGCGCGCACGATCAACGACGCGGCCGTCGCGGCGTTCGCCCGCGCGGGCGACTTCCACGTCCTGCACGCTGCGGGCGAGCGTGACCTGCCCGCGCTGCGCGAGCGCCTGGCGGGCGCGCCGCCAGGCCACTACGACCTGCGCGGGTTCGTCGAGCGCTTCGGCGAGGCGCTGCTGGCCGGCGACTTGGTCGTGGCGCGCGCGGGCGGCTCGGTGTTCGAGGTGGCCGCTGCGGGGCGGCCCGCGATCCTCGTGCCCTACCCGTACGCGGCGGGCGGCCATCAGGACGCCAACGCGCGCTGGATGGAGCGCGCCGGCGCCGCGGTCGTCGTGCCCGATGGCGAGCTCACGCCGGAGCGGCTGTCGCGCGAGGTCGCCGCGCTCATGGGCGACCCCGAGCGGCTGGCTGCGATGGGGGAGGCCGCTCGCGGGCTGGCCCGCCCGCAGGCCGCCCGCGAGATCGCCGGCGAACTCGTCCGGGCGGGGGACGGCCGGGATGGCGCCTGAGCGCGCGGCCCCGTGGGCTCGGCGGCGCCTGCACTTCGTCGGGATCGGGGGCGCGGGCATGAGCGGCTGGGCGACCGTCGCGCTCGAGCTCGGCGCGCGCGTGAGCGGCAGCGACCGGACCGACTCGCCGGTGCTCGGCGAGCTGCGCGCGCGCGGCGCGGACGTCCATGCCGGGCACGGCGCCGAGCACCTGCCGGACGGCCCCGACGTCGAGGTCGTCCACTCGACGGCCGTGCCCGCGGACAACCCCGAGCTCGTGCTCGCGCGCGAGCGCGGGCTACGGGTCATGGCGCGCGCCGAGCTCCTGCACGAATTGACCGCGCTGCGCCGCACGATCGCGGTCGCCGGCGCTCACGGCAAGACGACCACGACGAGCATGACCGCGCACGTGCTGCTCGGCTGCGGGATGGACCCCGGGTACCTGGTCGGCGGCACGCTCGCGACGACCGGCCGCAACGCCGCGTGGGGCACCGGCGAATGGCTCGTGGTCGAGGCCGACGAGTCCGACCGCTCGATGCTCGCGCTGGAGGTCGAGGTCGCGGTCGTGACGAACGTCGAGCTCGACCACCACGCGACATACGGCTCGCTGCAGGAGGTGCGCGAGGTCTTCCGCGAGTTTCTCGCGCGGCCGGAGCACGCGGTGATCCTCGACCGCCCCGAGCTGCTCGAGCTGCGCGGCGGGCGCGAGGCGGTGGCGTTCGACGTGCCCGACCCGGTGCTCGTGCCGGGCGGCTCGCGCTTCTTCTGGCGCGGGCTCGAGGTGCGCCTAGGGGTGCCGGGCGCGCACAACGCGCGCAACGCCGCGGCGGCGCTCGAGGCGGCGCGGCTGGCCGGCGCCGACCCGCGGGCCGCCGTCGCGACGATCGCGAGCTTCGCCGGCGCGGGCCGGCGCTTCGAGACGCTCGGCACGACCGCCGCCGGCGCCCTCGTGGTCGATGACTACGCCCACCACCCGACCGAGGTCGCCGCCACGATCGCCGCCGGGCGCACGCTCGCGCCAGGGCGCCTCGTCGCGGTCTTCCAGCCGCACCTGTATTCGCGCACCCAGCACCTCGCGGGTGCGTTCGGCCGCGCGCTAGCCGCGGCCGACCTCGTGTGCCTGCTCGACGTCTACCCTGCGCGCGAGCGCGCCCAGGACTTCCCCGGGGTCAGCGGCCGGACGGTCGCGGCGGCGGTCGCGGACGCGGCGCCCGGACGCGAGGTGCTGTGGATGCCGAGCTTCGACGACGCCGAGCGCGTGCTGCGGGCACGGCTGCGGGCGGGCGACCTGTGCCTGGTGATGGGCGCCGGCGACATCCGCGTGCTCGGCGAGCGGCTCGTGGCGGGCTGACACCCCGGCAGGGACGGCGCACGCGCCGTCGAAGAGCGCCGTATGGCAGTGCGCTCCGCGGCCCCGCGCATGCTCCGCCTCCCGCACGCCCCCAGGCTCAGGCGGCCATCGCTGCGCGTGCTCGCCGGGCTCGTGCTCGCCGCGGCGCTCCTCGTCGCCGGTTGGTACTGGCTGCGCGACTCCTCGCTCGTGCGGGTCGAGCACGTCACCGTCACCGGCGCGCACGGCTTCGGCGCCGCCGGCGTGCGCTCGGCGCTGGACGCCGCCGCGCGCGACATGACGACGCTGCACGTCGACGAGGGCGCGCTGCGCGCGGCCGTGGCGAGCTTCCCGCTCGTGAAGGGCCTGCAGGTCCACGCGAGCCCGCCGCACGGACTGACGATCGCCGTCCAGGAGCGCATCCCCGTCGGCGTCCTGGTGGCCGGGACGCAGGAGGTCACCGTCGCCGACGACGGAACGCTGCTGCGCGCGGTCCCGACGAGCGGCCTGCCGGTGATCCCGGTGAAGGCGCCTCCGGGTGGGAGCCGCGTCGCCGACCGCCCCACGCAGGCGAAGGTCGCCGTGCTCGCGGCGGCGCCGGCCTCGCTGCGCGCGCGCGTGACGAAGGTCATCCTGGGACCCCACGGCCTGACGGTGTATCTCGCCAGCGGCCCGCAGCTGCGCTTCGGCGACGGACGGCGGCTGCACGCCAAGTGGCTCGCCGCCGCACGCGTGATGAGCGACCCGGGCGCGGCCGACGCGACGTACATCGACGTGCGCGTGCCCGAGCGGCCGGCTGCGGGCGGGCTGAGCCTCGCCCAGGGGGGCGCGCCAGAGGCCCAGCCGCCGGCGAGCAGCGCCCCGGCCGGCGCGGCGGGCACGGCAGCGACCGGCGCCTCCGGAGCCGGCGTGGCGGCCGGCGGGGCTCTCGGCACCGCCACGACCACCGCATCGGCACCCTCGGCCGGCCAGGGAACCGTCACGACCGCGCCCGCGGCCGGTGCGC
>DATKLF010000021.1:0-12235 GCA_035542555.1 Solirubrobacteraceae bacterium
TGACCGGGCCGTGGCTGATCCGCGCCCGCGCCGCCTGCGCGGGGCGCGTGCTGCGCCTGGACGTCGCGCCGCGCGACCTGGAGCAGCCGCGCCGGGTCGGGGCGCTGGAGGCCGTCCTCGCGGGCGCGCGCGGGCGCGTCCCCGTCACGCTCGACGAGGTCGCCGCCGCCTGAGGCGCTCAGCGGCGCGGCGCCCGCACCGTGACCTTCAGCGCGTAGCGGCTCGGGGCGACCGGGATGGTCGGGTTCTGGATCGCCCCGATCCGTCCGATCAGGCGGTTCCACTGGCCGGGCTTGAGGATCGTGGCCATCTGCGCGCCGAGCTGCACGCTCTCGCCGGCCATCGGCCGAAAGCCGACGTGGATGTGGTCCCAGTGGTCGGGCAGGGCGAGCGTGTTGTCGGTGCCGGGGTATTGCATGAGCGTGATGATCTGGTGGGGCTTCATCGCGCCCTGCAGCGTGAGCAGGCGGCGCACGACCATGTCGGTGAGCGAGCCGGGACCCTGGTGGCCGGCGATCGGGGTGCCGTTGATCTCGGCGATGTCGACGGCGTCGCCGGTGCTGTGCTCGGAGATGTTGCCGCTCGTCGTGTACAGGCTGTGCCCGCACTTCAGCGCGGTGACGGTCGGCTTGAAGCCGCTGGCGACGAGGAACTCGAGCGTGGCGAGCACGCGCCGGTCGATCGCGCCGGCCTCGATGTCCTGGCGCCCGCAGGCGTAGATGCTCACCGCGGGGTCGCTGAGCACGCGGCGCTCGAGCGCCTCCTTGCTCATGAGCAGGATCTGGCCCACGGTCGCCCCGTCGCCGGCCGCGGCCGCGCCGGCCAGCAGCGGGTCGCGCGAGCCGTAGACGTTCGTCGACGCCAGCAGCCGCCAGCCGTCGAGGATCGGCGTCGGGTCGATGCGTGGCGCGCCGGAGCCCGCCGGTCGGATCTCGAAGTGCAGATGCGGCGCCCGCGCCAGGCCGAGCTGCCGCGCCGCGGCGGCGGCGGCGGCCGTGCCCGTGCCCCAGCGCAGCGAGGCGCGACCGACGCGGCCGAGGATCGAGCCCGCGATGACGCGCGAGCCCCGCTTGAGGGGCAGCAGCGCGACCTCGTCGCGGCGCAGCAGGTAGGGCGGGGCCAGGTAGCGGCTGAGATCGCCGGCCTGCACCGCCTGGACGGCGCTGCGCGCCTGTGCCGCAGCGGTGGCGAGTTGGCGCGCGCCGCCGGCGTGGTAGGCGTTGACGCGCGCCGGATCCGCGAACAGACGCTCCTTGAGCACGCGCGGGCGCGCGCTCCTGCGCGTCGTGGCCGTCCGATGGGCCGCGGCGGCCTGTGTCGAGGTCTGGCGCCCGGCCGTGGCGGGCGCGGTCGGCCGCGGGTCGCTCCGCGGCGTGCGAGCGGCCGCTTTCGCGGCGGCGGCGGCGTCCCGGCGCGGCACGACGTGCGCGGGGCTCACGGACGCCAGATGCGCATAGGTGTAGGTGTTGCCGTAGGCGTCCTGCAGCCTCACGAACCGCCCCAGGCGCCGCGTGACGCCGACGCCGACGACCGTGCCGTCCTGCACGGCGACGGCCGCCGCGCCGGGCCGCGCGTAGATGTCGGTCGCCTGCCGGCCGGTGGTCGGGGCGACGGCGACGGACGCGTTGCCGCTGCCCTTGACGGCTGCGCGCGCCGCGGCCGCGCTGTACTGGCTCGCGTAGGAGGCGGTGCCGGTGACGGGGAAGCGGCCCAGCGTCAGCCCGGTCAGTGCCGAGACGAGGTCGTCGGGCAGCGCGGCGAGCGACGAGGCGCGCTGCATCACGGAGTCGACGTACCACTGCGCGTGGTTGTAGGCGAAGATCGCGGCCTGCAGGTTCGTGTCGCCTCCGGCGGCCTTCAGGTAGCGCGCCGCGCTGAAGATCGCGTCGACCGGGTTGTAGGGATCGGCACGGCCGTCGTTGTTGGCGTCGACGCCGTAAGTCGCCCACGTCCCCGGCATGAACTGCATCCATCCCACGGCGCCCGCGGTGGAGACGCTGAGGTTGCGCCCGTAGTCCGTCTCGATCTCGTTGATCGCGGCCAGGACCTCCCAGCGGATCCCGTACTCGATGCCGGCCGCCTGGTAGATCGGCAGCAGGAACGGCGGGACGCGGAAGCTGTCGATCATGACGTCCGGCACGCCGGTCGCGGGCGGGGCGTTGAGCGGCGAGGGCAGGTTGGCGAACGGCGTCGTGGAGGCGGTCGTCGGTGCCGGCGCGTTCGCCGGCGCCTTCACCTTCGTCTTGGAGCTCGCCGCGGGGTGCCGGGGCCGGCTCGCGCCCGGCGTCGCCTTCGGCCTGGCCACCGGCGGCGGCGTGGCGACCTGGACGTCGAGCGTGCCGAGGTCATTGGTGGTCGTCGTCGGCGCGGGCGCGGGCGCCGGCGTCGTGCTGGCCGGCTGCGTGGGCGCGGCCGGGGTCGTGTCGGTGCTCGCGGCCGGCTGGACCTGGTCCTGGGCGGACGCGTTCCCGGCCAGCGCGGCAGCCGCGACGAGAGCAGCCGCAGAGGCGGCTGTGCCGGTGCTCCTCCGAATCACGATCACGCGTTTCTATCGGAAACGCGGGCCCCGTGCAGCAGGTTCCCCTGGAACTCGGCCCCGCTGCGCATCCGGGCCGTCAGCGTCCGGTGGGCTCGCCGCGCCAGCGGCCGCGCTTGAGCGCGATGCCCTCGAGCAGGTGCGCGACGTGCTCGCACGCGTCGATGCTCTGCTCCAGCGAGGCGAAGAGATCCTTCCAGCGGATCACGACCATGGGGTCGACACCGCCGTTGAACAGCGAGCCGAGCGCGTCGCGGCTGAGGCGGTCGCCCTCGTTCTCGAGGCGGTGGATCTCGACGAGCGCCGGGCCCAGGTCGGCGCCCGAGCGCAGCGAGCGCAGCGCCTGCGCGACCTGCTCGCCCGCGCCGACGAGCACGTCGCACATCAGCACCGCCTGCTCCATCGGTGCCTCGACCTGGTAGACGCCGAGCGTGTCCGCCGTCTGCTCGGCGTAGTCGACGATGTCGTCGAGCGCCGTCGCGAGGGCGTAGCCGTCCGCGAAGCTGAATGGCGCGCGCACCCGGCCTGCTCCGAGGCGGTGGATGATGTCGTGCGTGATCCGGTCGCCCTCGTGCTCGCTGACGACGAGGTCGCTCGTCAGCTCGGCGCGCTCGGGGTAGTCGGTCACGACCTCGCGCAGCAGCAGCGTCGCGCGCTCGACGTTGCGCCCGGACTCCTCGTAGAGGTCCAGCAGCGTGCGGTCGTACGGGCGGCGCAGCGGCGACACGCGGGCGCACGGTAGAGCGCCCGTGCGCCGCTGTTGACGAAGTTCACGACTCGTTCACATGGAGTTCACCGCTGCGTAACGTCCGGGCGCCGTCAAGGGCCGATGCTGACCATCGCGATGGACGTGGCCGGAGAGAGGTGGGACGGCGAGGCCGGCGTGCTCCGCTCCGGCCTGCTCGAGGTCCGGCCGGAGGAGGGGCTGGCGACGGTCGCCGGCACGGCGCTGCCGCTCTCGGTGCGCGAGTTCGGGCTGCTCGCCGAGCTCGCCCGCAGCGAGGGGCGGATCGTGCGCCGCGAGGATCTGTACGCGCGCGTGTGGGGGACGCCGCTGCGCGCGGGCGACCGGACCATCGACGTGTACATCCGCAAGCTGCGCGTGAAGCTCGAGCGCGCGCTGCCGGACTGGCGCTTCATCCACACGCACGTGGGCTTCGGATACCGCTTCCATCCCGAGCGTTCACAGGGAGTTCACAACGCAGTCACACCTGGATAACAGGCTGCCGGGGGGCAGATGGAACCCTCGGGCCACGTCATCAAACGAGGAGACCTCATGAGGTACCGGATTCCGGCGGCGATCGGCGCAGCGGCACTCGCGCTTGTCGTCGCCGCCTGCGGCAGCAGCAGCTCCAGCACATCGAGCACGGCGAAGTCCAGCGGCACGGCCAACGGCGCCGGCTCGACCTTCGCGGCCCCGATCTACCAGCAGTGGGGGAGCAACCTGAAGGGCCAGGGCGTCACCATCAACTACCAGGCCGTCGGCTCCGGCGCGGGCATCGCTCAGCTGCAGGCCGGCACCGTCGACTTCGCCGGCAGCGACCCGCCGCTCGCCGCAGCCGACAAGGCCGGCCTGAAGAAGGGCCCGGTCACGCAGCTGCCGATGGCGCTCGGCGCGATCACGGTCTCCTACAACGTCTCCGGCCTGAAGACGGGCCTGAAGCTCGACGGCGCCACGATCGCGAACATCTTCCTCGGGAAGATCACGAAGTGGAACGATCCCGCGATCGCCGCACTCAACCCCGGCATCAGCCTGCCGAGCCAGACGATCTCGGTCGTGCACCGCTCGGACTCGTCGGGCACGACGAAGGGCTTCGCGGCCTTCCTGGCTGCCTACAGCCCGACGTGGAAGAGCAAGGTTGGCGTCGACAAGACGCTGAACTGGCCGACGGGCACCGGTGCCAAGGGCAACGACGGCGTCGCCGCCGCGATCAAGCAGACGCCCGGCGCAGTCGGGTACGTCGAGCAGGCCTACGCGCTGCAGAACAACTTCACCTACGCGAGCGTGAAGAACAGCAGCGGCAACTACATCGCGCCGACGCTCAACTCGACGACGGCCGCGGCCGAGGGGATCACGATCCCGTCGGACCTCGGGATCACGACCATCAACTCGCCCAACCCGCAGGCCTACCCGATCGCCTCGCAGACGTTCGTGGACATGTACACGGACCTCTGCAAGGACGGCGGCATGAGCAGCCAGAACGCCAAGGCGCTGGCCGCGTTCGTGAACTACGGGCTCGGTGACGGCCAGACCGTGCTCACGCAGCTCTCGTACGCGAAGCTCCCGTCCTCGGTGCTGACGCCGACGAAGACCGCGGCGAGCAAGCTGACCTGCAACGGCCAGCCGATCTCGTAGCACCGTGGAAGCAGGCGCCCTCACCACGCGCGACGACCTCGCAGCCGCCCGGCTCGCGGGGTCGTCGCGCGGGCGCCTCGCCGACCCGGCGTTCAAGTGGTTCCTGACGATCCTCGCGGTGCTGATCCTCGCGATCATCGTCTTCTTCTTCGTCTTCCTCATCAACAAGGCGAGCCCGGCGATCTCGAAGTTCGGGCTCTTCGGCTTCACCTTCGGGGCCGAGTGGAACGTCTCGAAGAGCGTCTACGGCGCGTGGCCGCTGCTCGTGGGCACGCTCATCACCTCGGCCGTCGCGCTCGTGATCGGCGTGCCGATCGCGCTCGGCGCGGCGCTGTACATCACAGAGCTGTGCCCCGCCAGGCTGCGCGCCCCGCTGACAATGCTGCTCGAGCTGTTGGCCGCCGTGCCCTCGGTCGTCTACGGCCTGTGGGGCGTCTTCTTCCTGATCCCCAAGCTGAGGCCGGCCGAGCAGTGGTTCGCCGACACGTTCAGCTTCCTGCCGTTCGTCGGCGGGTCGGTCGCGGGGCCGAACTACTTCATCGCCGGCCTGATCCTCGCGATCATGATCCTGCCGATCGTCAGCGCGATCAGCCGCGAGGTCATCTCGACCGTGCCGGCGGAGCTCAAGGAGGGTGCGCTCGCCCTCGGCGCGACCCGCTGGGAGATGATCCGCCTGGCGGTGCTGCCGTATTCCCGCGCGGGCATAGCCGGCGCGATCATGCTCGGCCTCGGGCGCGCGGTCGGCGAGACGATCGCGGTCACGCTCGTGATCGGCAACGCGCCGCAGATCGGCAAGCAGATCTTCGACCAGGGCTACACGCTCGCGGCCGTGATCGCGAACGAGTTCGGCGAGGCGGCGAACAACAAGCTCCACTCGGCCGCCCTGATCGCCGCGGGCCTCGTGCTCTTCGTCCTGACGCTGCTCATCAACGCGATCGCGCGGTACATCGTCGTGCGCGGCAACCGCATGCGCGACATCCCGCCGCCCGAGGAGGAACTGACCATGCCGACGACGGGGCCGCTCATCGGCGGGCCGGTGATGCAGTGAGCGACGTGCCCGCCAACGCGCTCGCGCCGATCAGCGCTCGCCGCCGGCACACCGACCAGGTGATGCGCGCGGTGCTGCTGATCGTGACGCTGCTCGCGCTCGTGCCGCTCGTGCTGGTGATCCTGCGGCTGCTCACCTCGGGGCTCAAGGCGATCAGCTGGGACTTCTTCACGACGGATCCCAGCGGGAACTTCCTCGGGAACCCCGGCGGCATCAAGAGCGCGATCCTGGGCACCATCGAGATGATCGCCGTCGCCGCGCTCATCACGATCCCGATCGGCATCGGCGTGGCCCTCTACCTCGTCGAGTACGGCAAGCAGGGACGGTTCGCGGCGACCGTCCGCTACTTCGTCGACGTGCTCACCGGCGTGCCGTCGATCGTCTTCGGCCTGTTCGTGTACGTCGCCCTGGTGGTCGGCAACGTCGGCGGGTCGGGGTTCGCGGCGTGGAAGGGCGCGCTGGCGATCGCGCTGCTGATGCTGCCGATCGTCACGCGCTCGGCCGAGGTCGTGCTGCTGCTCGTCCCCGACGGCCTGCGTGAGGCGGCGCTCGCGCTGGGCGCGCCGCGCTGGAAGGTCGTCACGCGCGTCGTGCTGCCCACCGCGGCGCCCGGCCTCGTCACGGGGTCGCTGCTGGCGATCGCGCGCGGCGCGGGGGAGACCGCGCCGCTCCTCTTCACCGCCGCGATCGTGCAGGGCACGTCGTTCAACCTCAACGCCCGCATGAACTCGCTGCCCGCCCAGATCTTCGCCGACGTCGGCCAGGCGCAGGACCGGCTGGTCGCACGCGCGTGGGGCGCGGCATTGACGCTCGTGACCATGATCCTCATCCTGAACATCGTCGCGCGCCTCGTCGCGCGCAGGAGCCGCTCCACATGACCGAGCCCGAGAGCACCGAGCACGAGACGCCCGTTCAGGACGACACCATCCGCAAAGAGGATCCGCCCGTGAGCGCAGAACCCGAGCCCGCCCGGTCATCCGCCGAGCCGCGATCGCTCGCGGGTGCCGTCACGCCCGCCAAGGAGAAGCCCGAGCAGACCGGCCACACGGTCACGCTGAAGTCCGTCGATGCCTACTACGGCGAGCAGCGCGCGGTGCGGGACGTCGACATCGAGTACGCCGCCAACCGCGTCACGGCGATGATCGGCCCGTCGGGCTGCGGCAAGTCGACGCTGGTGCGCTGCATCAACCGCATGCACGAGGAGATCCCGGGGGCGCGCTGCGAGGGCCACGTGCTGCTCGACGGCGCCAACATCTACGGGAGCGGCGTCGACGTGACCGCCGTGCGCCGGGCGATCGGCATGGTCTTCCAGAAGCCGAACCCGTTCCCGACAATGTCGATCTACGACAACGTCGCGGCCGGCGTCCGGCTCACCGGGCGCAAGGACGTCAAGCTCGACGAGCGCGTCGAGCAGTCGCTGCGCGGCGCGGGGCTGTGGGACGAGGTCAAGGACCGCCTCGGGCGACCGGGCATCGGCCTGTCGGGCGGCCAGCAGCAGCGACTGTGCATCGCCCGGACGATCGCCAACGAGCCCGAGGTGATCATCATGGACGAGCCCTGCTCGGCGCTCGACCCGATCGCGACGCTCAAGGTCGAGGATCTCATCCACGAGCTCAAGCGCCGCTACACGATCATCATCGTGACCCACAACATGCAGCAGGCCGCGCGCGTGGCGGACACGACCGCGTTCATGCTGATGGGCGAGCTCGTCGAGCACGCCGAGACCCAGAAGATCTTCACGAACCCGGACGACCCCCGCACGGAGGAGTACGTCACGGGCAAGTTCGGCTAGGCCGAAGGAAGGCGGACCACATGCCGGAGCTGCGTCACGAGTTCCACGAGCGCCTGGCCGAGCTCGAGGTCCAGGCGCTCGGTGCCCTGGACATCGTCGTCGAGCAGCTCGACCGCGCGCTCGAGGCGCTCGAGCAGCAGGACGTCGAGCTCGCGACGTTCGTCATCGCCGACGACGACCGCGTGGACGGGCGCTACCTCGAGGTCCACCAGGGCATCCTGTCGCTGCTCGCGCTGCAGGCGCCGGTGGCGACGGACCTGCGTCTCGTCGCCGCGCTCCTGCACGTCATCAAGCACGCCGAGCGCATGGGCGACCAGTGCGTGAACGTCGCCAAGCTCATCCCGCTGGTCGGCAACGAGCCGCCGGTCGTGCCGGAGCTGCTCGAGCACGTGCTGCGCATGGGCACCTGCGCGCGCGCCCAGGTCGTCGAGGCGAAGCTCGCCTTCCACGACCGCGACGTCGAGCTCGCCGCCGACCTCTCGCGCCAGGACCGCGAGGTCAACCGCCTGAACAAGGAGGTCTTCCGGATGGCGGTGATGGTCGGCGACGACGAGGACAAGCGCGAGTGGGCGATGGTCATGACACTCGTCGCGCGGGCGCTCGAGCGCATCGGCGACAACGCGGTCGGCGTCGGCGAGCAGACGATCTTCGTCAAGACCGGGCTCTTCCGCGAGTTCCCGATCGACGCGCCGTCGGGCGTCTGAGGGGGCGTCCGGGGGTCTGTGAAGATCCCGTGAAACCGGAAGGCGGACTGTTCGCCGGGGCCTGTGAGCCCCTAGACTGCGCCGCGTATGACCGACCGGACCAGCGAGCACCCGGGCCCTGAGCGCCAGGGTGCACAGGCCGCCGGCGCGGCGCCGCGCGTGGCGATCATCGACACGGACTCGGGGTTCCTCCAGGTCCTGACCAAGCGGCTCGACCGCCTCGGCTGGGAGCACCGCACGCTCGCAAGCCCGGTGCCGCCGGAGGACCTCGTCGCGATGCGCGTCGGCGCGCTGATCGTCGACCTCGGCGTCCTGGGCCCGCAGGCGTGGGAGTACCTCGAGCGCGTGACCGCCGAGCTGCCCGGGCTGGGGGTCGTCGTCTGCGGCCGCTCGTCGGTCGCCCAGCGCGTGCGCGGGTTGCGACTGGGCGCGGACGACTGGCTGGCCAAGCCCTGCCATCCGGAGGAGCTGATCGCGCGCGTGGAGGCGGTCGTGCGCCGGCGGCGGCGCACCGAGTCGCGGGCGCAGGCCGAGCCGGTCCTCGTCGGTGAGCTCGAGATCCGCGCCGATCGCTTCCAGGCGTTCGTGGCCGGTCACTCGATCGACCTCACGCGCCGCGAGTTCGAGTTGATCGAGCTGCTGGCGGGCGCGCAGGGCCGGGTGCTCGAGCGCGAGGAGATCTACCAGCGGGTCTGGGGCTACGCGATGGCGCGCGGCGACCGCTCGGTCGACGTGTTCGTGCGCAAGCTGCGCCAGAAGCTCGAGAAGGCCTCGCCACAGTGGCGCTACATCCACACGCACTTCGGGGTCGGCTACCGCTTCGCGGCCGAGCCGGCCGAGGGCGCGATCGTCGTGCCGGACACGCTGCCGGCGGACGTCGCCGCGCCCGCGGCGCAGCCCGCGGCCGAGCGCACCGCGCTGTAGCCACGCGCCACTGATCTACGCTGTCGGCGTGACCGCCGCGCGCAACATCGCGATCGTGCTCGCGATCGCCGCGGCGATCGAGTTCCTGCCAGGCGGCACCGACACGGCCGCGATCGTCTGGCGGACCCTGTCGCTGGCCTTCATCGGCGTCGTCGCGTTCGGCCTGGCCTACCTCTACCGCCGCCACCGCACCGATCTCGAGGCGCTGCCCGCAGCCCTGCGCGCGCTCGGCTACGCCGCGGTGGGCGCGCTCGTGCTGGCGTTCGCGGGGTACTCGCGCATGACGGCGACCGCCGGCGGCGGCGTCGAGTTCGCCGTGATCGTCGGTCTGGCCGTGCTCGCGCTCGTGGTCGTCTGGCGGAGGTATCGCGCGCTCCTGTGACGGTCCTTGACAGGCGCGACTAATAGCAGTAGTTTAAATAACTACGCTAGTTAGTTACGCCGCTCACGGAGACCGTCATGCCCACCGCCCCTGCTGCCACGACCACCACCGTCACCCGGATCAGTCGCTTCGGGTTCGTCAACGCCTACCTCGTCCCCGAGGCCGACGGGCTCACGCTCATCGACACGATGATCCCGCGCAGTGCGCCCGCGATCCTGCGGGAGGCGGAGCGCCTCGGTGCTCCGATCGTGCGCGTGGCGCTCACGCACGCCCACGGCGACCACATCGGCTCGCTCGATGCGCTTGCCGCGGCGCTGCCGCAGGCACAGATCCTGATCTCCGAGCGCGAGGCGCCGATGCTGCGCAAGGACCTCGCGCTGCGCCCCGGGGAGCCGGCCGCGAAGCTCCGCGGCGGCTGGCCGGGAGCGCAGGCGCAGCCGTCGGCGACCGTCGTGCCCGGCGATCGCATCGGCTCGCTGCAGGTCGTCGCCGCGCCCGGGCACACGCCAGGCCAGGTCGCGTTCCTCGACACGCGCGACGGGACGCTCTACTGCGCCGACGCGTACACGACCGTCGGCGGCGTGGCGACGAGCGCAGCGGTGAACTGGCGCTTCCCGCTCTCGACGATGGCGACCTGGGACCGCCCGACCGCCCTGCGCTCGGCGATCGCGCTGCGTGCGCTGGATCCGGCGCGCCTGGCACCCGGTCACGGCCGCGTCGTTGACGCCCCCGGCGCGGCGATGGACGCCGCGATCGCGAAGGCGCAGCGGGGGCGCTGATGCCGCGCCGCGGGCTCGATCGCGAGCAGGTCGTCGACGCGGCGGTGCGGATCGCCGACGCCGACGGCCTGCAGGCCGTCAGGCTCGCGCGCGTTGCGGGGGAGCTCGGCGTGCGCGCGCCGTCGCTCTACAACCACGTGGCGAGCCGCGAGGCGCTGCAGCGCGAGATCGCGCTGCGCGGCATCGCCGGCCTCACGGCCGCGCTCTCGCAGGCCGCGGTCGGGCGCTCGGGCCCCGACGCCGTCGCGGCGCTCGCGCACGCCTACCGCGCCTATGCGCACGAGCACCCCGGGTGCTATGCCGCGACGGTCGCCGCGCCCGCGGCCGGTGACGCCGAGCATGAGCAGGCTGCGGCCGGCCCTGTCGAACTCGTGGTCGCGGTGATCCGCCCGTGGGGGCTCGGGCCCGAGGCGCAGCTGCACGCCGTGCGCGTCATCCGCAGCGCGCTGCATGGCTTCGTCGCGCTGGAGGCGGGCGGCGGGTTCGCACTGCCGCTCGACCTGGACGACTCGTTCGAGGCGCTCGTCACGATGCTTGTGTGCGGCCTGGACGAGCGCGCGCACACCGCCTGAGCCGCGGCGCAGCGCCGTCGCAGAGTGGGCGTGGCGCCGTGACGCGTCGCGCACGAGCCTGCGCACATGAACCGGGCCGGCGAGTGTGGGCAGGCGAGCGTGGAGCTCGTCGCGCTGCTGCCGCTGATCGCCGCGCTCGCGCTCGCGGGCTGGCAGGGCGTCGTCGCCGCGCAGGAACGCTGGCTTGCCGCCGGCGCCGCCCGCGCCGCGGCGCGCGCGCAGCTCGTGGGACGCGATCCCGGCAGCGCCGCCCGCCGCCTCCTCCCCGGCGGGCTGGCGCGCCGCGTGCAGGTGGCACGGCGCGCCGACGGGCGGATCGAGGTGCGCCTGCCGGTCGAGACGGTCGTGGGCGGCCTGCGGCTGGGGAGCGTGCGGGCGCTCGCGGGCCCGTCCGGGGGCGGAGCGTGAGGTCCGCGCGCGGCCAGGCGACGCTCGAGCTGCTGGCGGCGATCCCACCGGCGATGCTGGTGCTCGCCGCGGTCGTCCAGCTGCTCGCGGCGGGCGCCTGCCGCGAGCTGGCCGGCGACGCGGCGGGCGCGGGTGCGGCGGCGCTGCTGCAGGACCGCGACCCGCTCGCGGCGGCGCGCGCCGCGCTGCCGGGATGGTCGCGCGCGCACCTGTCTGTGACCGTGCATGGGCGCCGCGTGCGCGTCGAGCTGCGCCCGCCCGCGCTCGTCCCGGGCCTCGCCGGGCAGCTTCGCACCGTGTCGATCGCCGACGCCGGGCCGCGCGCTTGAGCGCGATCGCGTGCGCGCTGATCGGCCGCGGTGAGGACCTGGAGCCGTGGGCCGCGGCCGCTGCGCTCGCGCTCGCGCCCGGCCGCAGCGCCGCAGCGGTGCTGTGGTGGGCGGGCCCCAGCGAACCGCCTGGTGGGCCGGTGCGGTCGCCTGCTCCGGCCGCCCGCGCGGCCCGCGCGGCGGCCGCGGCACTCGATGCGGTGGGCCTGCAGCCCGCGCCGCGCGGGCGGCTCGTGTGGGCCGAGCTTCCGCCAGCGGGGCCGGCCGCTGCGGCCGCCGCCGCGCGCGCCGCCGCGGCGCTGGACGGTCGCTGCGTGCTTGCGCTCGCCGGCGCACGCGGGGCCGCGCTCGAGCGCCTGCTGGACGGCGTCCCGTGCGTCGGCGTCGTCGCCGCGCCCGGCGGGC
>DATKLF010000022.1:0-14851 GCA_035542555.1 Solirubrobacteraceae bacterium
GATGATGAACGCGGCGATCACGTCCGCGAAGATCGCGCCGTACACCGCCTGCCGCGTCTCCGAGCCGATCTCGTCCTCGCGCGTGCCGCGCTCGACGACGGCCGACTGCAGGTAGGTCTGCATGTAGGGCGTGATCGTCGTCAGCGACCGTGCTCTGCTGGCACAGGCACAGGAACTCCGTGCGGGAGGTCGGCGACGAGGTCGGCGGCGTCGTCGGAGGCCATCCGCGCCAGCACGCGCGCGACGTCGGCGTCGTTGCGCTCGGCGAGGAACTCGCGCTGGTGGTGGTCGTCGAGCTCCTCGAAGACGTCGGCCTCGAGCTCGCCGTCGTCGCTGACGGCCTCGATGAGCTCCTCACGCTCTGAGTGCGAGGCGGCCTCCACGAGGTCGGCGATCTGGGCCGGGTGCATGCACGCGAGCTTCGGGTGCGGAACGCGCAGGCGCACCGACGGCACGTGGCCGACGAACGGCTCGACGCTCGCCCAGTCAAGGATGTTGCCGGTCGCGAGCTTCGGCGCCACGCGCTTGGGGAGCAGGCGGCGCAGCGCGCCCCGCAGGCCGGTGTCCACGCCCACCACGCGCCACCATCCCGCGACCCGCGCGAGCTCGATCTCGTTGGCGCGGCCGGCGACCGAGGCAGAAGCCCACTGATCGGCGGGTACCCGGGCGCCTCGAGACGCACGATGAGCTCGTCGACGCGACCGAGGCGCGCGCCGCCGTGGTCGCGCAGCGGACTGCCGGCGACGAGCGAGAGGTGCAGCAGGTGCGGAGCGGGCGCCGAGGCGGCCACGCCGGACACGCTACGGCCCCGCTGCGGCCGGCGCGCCGGACCCCGCCGGATCACGCCACATCGTCGCGACCGTCCGCTCCCCGCCCGGCGTCGTGAAGGCCCCCGTCCGGCGGAATCCGAGGCGCTCGTAACGGGCGTCGTTGCCCGGGTTGCTCGACTCGAGGTACGCCGGCGTGCCCTCGGCGTCCATGCGCGCGAGATTCTCCGCGAGCAGCGCCATGCCGATCCCGCGGCCGCGGGAGGCGCCCGCGGTGCCCAGCAGGCTCAGGTAGTAGTGCGGCGGCGCGTCCGCGGGGTGGGACGCTTCGAAGCGCTCCAGCAGCCCGAGCACCTCGCCCGCGCGCGGTCCGACGAGCTCACGCAGCAGCGGCTCGACGCCCTCCTCCTCCTGGGCGGTGAGCTCGACGCCCCCCGGCGGGATCCAGACCGACGCCGCGTCGAAGTCGCCCGCGATCCACACGCACGGGTAGCGCAGCGCGCTGCCGACGCACAGCCGCCACCAGGCCGCGAGGCCCTCGGCGTCCGGGAACGCCCAGCTCCAGAGCGGGTCCTCGCGGAAGGCCTCGGTGAGGAGCGCGGTGAGCGCGCCGAGGTCCGCCGGGCCGGCCGTCCGGACGTCGATCACCGGCTCGCAGGCACGGCCTCGGGCTCGGTCGCGTCGCTGCCCGGGTCGACGAGGATCTTTGCGTGGACCTCGGGGTCGGCGAGCGCGGTGAACGCCGCGTCCACGCCGCCGAGCCCGACCGTGCCGGTGATCAGCGGCCGCGGATCCACGACGCCCTCGGCCAGCATGTGCAGCGTGTCGCGGAACTCGAGCGGCGTGTAGCCGATCACGAAGCGCAAGTCGATCTCCTTGTTGATCGCCATCGCCGGCGTGAACGTGTCCGGCCCGACGCACACCCCGACGACCACGACGCGGGAGAAGAGCGGCGCGCTGTCGACGATCTCGCGGATCATGCCCGGCACGCCGACGCACTCGAAAACGACCGGGTGCTTGGGGTCGGCGAGGCCGAGGCGCTCGGCCAGGCGCCACGTGCGCCACCAGCCGCCGGGCAGGCGCTGCAGGCGCTCGACCGTGCCGACCGCGAGCTCGAGCGTCGAGGGGATGTCCGGGTGCAGGCCCTTGGCGTCGAGGACGCTGAACGGCCCGTCCTGGGCGGGGTCGACGACGAGGTCGGCGCCGCAGGTCCGCGCGAGCGCACGGCGCGCCGGCGACAGGTCGCTCGCGACGACGGTGCGCACCCCCTGCGCCTTCAGCAGCAGGATCACGGCGAGCCCGACGGGCCCGCAGCCGATCACGACCGCCACCTGACGCTTGCCGACCTCGCCGCGCCGGACCGCGTGCCACGCGACGGCCATGGGCTCGGTGAGCACCGAGACGTCAGGCGCCAGCCCGTTCGGCACGGGCAGCATGAGCGACTCCTGCACGAGCAGCTGCTCAGCGTAGGCGCCGGGCGCGTGCGTCGAGAGCCCGAGGAGGTCGATCCCGGCATCGGTGCGCAGCAGCGGCATCGCGACGACCTGCGTCCCCGTCGGCAGCGTGCGGCGCGACTTCGGGCCGTACTCGGCGACCTCCCCGCAGAACTCGTGGCCGAAGACGACCGCCTCGCCGGAGCGGCCGAAGCGCGGGTACCCCATGCGCGCCGTCAGGTCGGCCCACTCGTCGATCCCGTGGCGGGCGTGCAGGTCCGAGCCGCAGATCCCGCAGCGCAGCGTGCGGATGCGCACCTGCCCGGGGCCGGGAACCGGCTCGGGGACGTCGGCGACGGCGAGCTCGGCGTGCGTGCAGGTGACGGCCTTCATGGGGCGAGTATGGAGGAAGCGAGCAGCGATCTCATGCTCGGGCGCCGGATTGGCGATCCGCTCGCGCGTCAGCTAGCGTGGCGACGCGTGAAGCGCGTCCTCGCCCTGCTCGCCGTCGCGATCGCGGTCCTCGCGGCGCCCGCCGCGTCCGCGCTGCAGCTCCCGCCGCTGCCCGGGCTCGGCCAGGCGTCGAACGTCGCGAAGTTCCGGCTCGTGTTCGACGCCGCACAGCTCTCCACGCTCAAGGTCGACGGGGACAACTACCCGGGCAAGATCCCCGGCTGCGCCTTCTCCTTCCAGTACGAGCTCCACGAGAGCTGGAAACCCCAGCGCGGGAAGGGGACGACGATCGCCTTCGAGCGGCTCGGCCCCGTCGTCGAGTTGGGGCGCATCCGTGGCGGCGCGTTCTCGCCGGACGCGTCGTTCGACACGGTCGGCACCGTCTACCGCGATGCCTACGGCGCGTTCTCGGAGACCGGCCCGCCGTCGCTCGGGTGCCGCGGCGTGACGAAGGTCGACCAGACCGACTGCGGGAAGCATTTCACGGCGCACGCGCCGCTCCAGCTGCTGTGGAACGGGCACGCGCTCACCATCCAGGCCGGGAGCAAGGCGGTGACGCTCAAGGACCCCACGGCCAAGTGCGGGAACTCGCCGTTCGGGAGCCTGTCGGCGCAGTACGGGTACGCGCACCTGATCTCGGTCAAGCTCGCCCCGCTCTCCAAGCGCGTCATCTTCGGACACCAGCGCGTCATCACGCTGAAGGTCTACAGGTCGCTCGAGGCGGACCAGCCCGGCCCCGTCTCGGGGCACGAGGACGCGTACATCGACGGCGACATCAAGCTGATCCGCGTCAGCTAGCGCCCCGCGCAGCCGCCCTCCGAGTCAGAAGACGACCGTCGTCGCCCCGTCGACGATCGTGCGGTCGGCGAGGTGCGCGTCGACCGCGCGGGCGAGGACCGTGCGCTCGACGTCGCGGCCGATGCGCGCGAGCGCCGCGACGTCGTCGCGGTGGGAGACGCGCACGACGTCCTGCTCAATGATCGGCCCCGCGTCGAGCTCCTCGGTGACGTAGTGCGCGGTCGCGCCGATGATCTTCACGCCGCGCTCGCGCGCCTGACGGTAGGGCTCGGCCCCCACGAACGCCGGCAGGAACGAGTGGTGGATGTTGATGACCGGCGCGCCGAGCCGCTCGAGGAACGCGCCCGAGAGGATCTGCATGTAGCGCGCGAGCACGACCAGCTCGCAGCCGTCGAGCACCTCGAGCAGCCGCTCCTCGGCCGCCGCCTTCGCGCCGGGCGCGACGGGAACGTGGTCGAACGGGACGCCGAAGCCGCCGACGTCGGCCGCGACGTCCGTGTGGTTGGAGACGACGCGCACGATCTCGCCCTCGAGCTCGCCGCGGCGCCAGCGCCAGAGCAGGTCGAGCAGGCAGTGGTCCTCACGCGAGACGAGGATCGCGACGCGCTTTCGATGGGCCGGGTACGAGATCCGCCACGCCAGCTGCGACGGCTCGCCGACGGCCCGGGCGAACTCGCGCTCCAGCGCCGCAGCGTCCGCGTCGCCCTCGGCGGTCTGGAACACCATGCGCATGAAGAAGCGCCCGCCCGAGGGGTCGGTCGTGTGCTGGTCGGAGGACAGGATGTTCGCCCCACGCGCCGCGAGGAACGAGGAGACCGCCGCCACGATCCCGGGGCGGTCAGCGCACGAGATCAGCAAGCGCGCGTCCACGGCGCCCGATTCAACCAGCGCCGGCGGGCGGTGCGCCGCGTCACCCCGCGAGCCGCAGCGCGGTGCGCTCCTGCGCGAACTCGGTGCCCACGGCGCGCAGCACGTCGAGCATCGCCTCCTTCGCCGGCGAGGCCCACGCGCCCTGGAGCGTCGCCGCGACGATCCGCCGGCGCGGCGCGGCCGGCCCGAGCGAGCGCACGATGACGTCGTCTCGCACGGTCACGAGCGCGAGGTCCGGGATCAGCGAGACGCCGACGCCCGCGGCGATGAAGCCCTGGATGGCGAGGTAGTCGTCGCTCTGGAAGGCGACGTCCGGCTCGAAGCCTGCACGGGCGCACGCGCGCAGGAGGATGCGCGCGTCCGGGCAGGTGCCCGTGTTCGAGCCCATGATCCACGCCTCCCCAGCGAGGTCCTCGAGGCGCAGGCGGCGACGCGCCGCGAGCGCGTGGCCGCGGGGCAGGACGAGGAACATCGGGTCGTCGAGCAGCACCTCGCGGTCGAGCCCCTCGACGAGGGCGGCACGCTCGTCGGCGGTCTCGATCGTGAGCGCGATATCGGCCTCGCCGGCTTTGACCAGTGCCATGCCGTCCTCGGGCTCGGCGGGCCGCAGCGTCAGCTCCACGGCGGGGTGCGCGTCGCGGAACCGCGCGATCGCCGGCGGCATGAGCGAGGAGGCGACGCTCGGGAAGGCGACGAGGCGCAGATGCCCGCTGCGCAGGCCGGCGATCGCGTCGAGCTCGGCCTCCGCGTCGTCGAGGCGCGCGAGGATCGCGTCCGTGTGCGCGACGAGCGCACGGCCCGCATCGGTGAGGCGAACGCCGCGCGCGCCGCGCTCGACGAGACGGGTCCCCGTCTCGCGCTCAAGGGCGGCGATCTGTTGGGAGACCGCGGACTGCGTGTAGGCGAGCGCTGCTGCGGCGGCGGAGAACGACCCGCGGGCCGCGACCTCGCGCAGGACCCGCATGCGGCGGATGTCGAGCATCAGCGCATCTTATACGTGCCGTGAGGTTCTGTCATTTGCGCTTCTACTGCCAGCATGCCAGGGTGGTCGCATGAGCACGTCACGCACAGCCCCACGCCACCGGCACGACGAGGCCGTCGTGCTCCGCCCCGCCCGCAGCGTCGACCATCGCGCCCTGCGCCGCCTTGCGATCCTCGACAGCGCCGAGCCGCTGGCCGGCGAGATCCTGGTCGCCGAGCGCGACGGCGAGATCCTCGCCGCCCACGAGCTCCACGGGACGCGCTCCATCGCCGACCCGTTCGTCCCGACTGCAGACCTCGTCGACCTGCTGCGGGCCCGGATCGCGCTCCTGCACCGCGCCGGCGCAGGACGCCGCGCACGGCTCGGGCGCCGGCTCGGGCACCCGCTCGGCGTCAGATGAGTCCTGACCACGCGCCCCGCGCGAGCGGGACGCGATGACCGGCGCCCGCCACACCGCGGTCTCCCCTCCTCCCTGGAAGGTGTGGTCGGCGCTGGGCGCCATCTACGTGATCTGGGGATCGACGTACCTCGCGATCCGCGTGATGGTGCGCGATGTCCCGCCCCTGCTCGGCGCCGGTGTGCGGTTCGTGATCGCGGGCGTGCTGCTGCTCGCGATCATCCGCCTGCGCCGCGGGCGCGGCGCGATCGCCGTCTCGCGCCGCGAGCTGCTGTGCGCGATCCTCGTCGGCCTGCTGCTGGCCGCCGGCGGCAACGGGCTGGTGACCGTCGCCGAGGTGCACGTCCCCTCGGCGCTCGCGGCGCTGCTCGTCGCGACCGTGCCGCTGTGGGTGATCGTGCTGCGCCGCGTCGCCGGCCGCGAGCGCATCGGCGCGGCGACGCTCGCGAGCATCGTCGTCGGCTTCTGCGGCGTCGCGCTGCTGCTGCTGCCGGGCAGCCGCCCGGCCGGCGCGACCCTCGGCGGCATGGCGATCGTGCTCGCCGCGGCGCTCAGCTGGGCGACCGGCTCGTTCGCCTCGCCGCGCCTCGAGCTCCCGCGCGACCCGCTGCTGTCGACCGGCTGGCAGCTGGCCGCGGGCGGGGTCGCGCTGCTCGCGATGGGGCTGGTCGCCGGCGAGGCGGGCCATGTGCATCCCGGCACGGCGCCCGCGGCTGCCTGGCTGTCGCTCGCCTACCTCGTCGTCGTCGGCTCGCTGATCGGCTACAGCGCCTACTCGTGGCTGCTGCAGCACGTCGCGCTCTCGCGCGTGGCCACCTACGCGTACGTGAACCCGGTCGTCGCCGTCTTCCTCGGCTGGTGGCTCTTGGCCGAGCAGCTGAGCCCGGCGACCCTGCTGGCGGCGGCGGTGATCGTCGGCTCGGTCGCGGTCACGGTCCGCCCGCGCACCGAGCCGGCGGTGCGTAAGCCGGCGTCGGCCGAGCCGCCGGCGGTGGCGGTCACGCGAGCGCGCGGGTAGCGCTCACGCGCTGGCCCGGGACGGCACCGGGCCCGGCGACGACGACCACCTCGGATGCCGGTACCGGCCGCACGCCGCACCGGTCGCAGCCCAGCGCCGCGTCGATCGTCCCCCCGCAGCCCTCATGGAGCACCAGCGTCGGCGCGCCCCCGGGTGCGCGATGGCGATCCCCCCAGCCCATGAGCGCGATCAGGACGGGAAGCAGGTCGCGCCCGGCGTCGGTGAGGCGATACGCGTAGCGCGGCGGGCGCTCCTGGTAGCGCCGGCGCTCGAGCACCCCTTCCTCGACGAGCCGCTCGAGCCGCGCCTGCAACACGTTGCGGGCGATGCCGAGCTCCTTCTGGAAGTCATCGAAGCGGCGCGTCCCGAGGAACGCCTCGCGCAGGACGAGCAGCGTCCAGCGCTCGCCGACGATCTCGAGCGTTCGGGCGATCGAGCAGTTCTGCGAGGCGTAGTCGCGGCCGAGCATCCCGGCGAGTGTACCTGAGTTGCACGATGCGACTGAGAGGCGCATGCGAGGCTTCGTCCATGGCTGAGGACTTCACCTGGCGCGACGGCGAGCGCACGATCCGCTTCGGCCGCGGCGCCCTGGCCGACGCCCCCGGGCTGCTCGGCGAGGGCTACACGCTGCTGACGACCGAGCGCGCGCGGGCGAGCGCCCCGCAGCTGGCGGACGCCGCCGGGGCCGTCGTGCTCGTCGCCCGGGGACGGGTCGATGAGCTCGCCGGCGACCTGCTCGCGGCTGGCCCGCCGCGCGCGCCGCTCGTCGCGCTCGGCGGCGGGCGGGTGATCGACGTCGCCAAGGCGCTCGCCGCGGCGGCGGGCGCCGGCGCGGTGGTGGCCGCGGTCCCCACGACGCTCAGCGCCGCCGAGATGACCTGGGTCCACCGCCATGCCCGCGGCGTGGATCCCTCGACGCCGCGCGTGCGCCCGCGGATCGTGCTCAACGACCCGGCGCTGTCCGCGTCCCAGCCGCCCGCGGAGCTCGCGGCCAGCGCCGCCAACGCGCTCGGCCACGCGATCGAGGGGAGCCTGACCGCGGTCGCCACGCCGGTTCCCACGCTCGCCGCGCGGGACGCGGCGCGGCGGCTGGCGCTCGCGCTGCCTGCGGCTGGCGAGCCGGACCGCGACGAGCTCGCGCTCGCCGCGCTGCTCTCCGGCTACGCGATCGACGCGAACTGGTACGGCCTGCATCACGTGATGAGCCAGACGCTCGTGCGCGCGGCGGGCATCGGCCACGGCCCCGCGAACGCCGCGATGCTCCCCGTCACGAGCGCGGCGCTGCGCCGGCGCAGCCCGGAGGGGTTCGCGCTGCTCGACGCTCAGCTCGACGAGCCGGCCGAGGACGTCGCGCGCCGCTTCGCCCGGCTCGCAGGCACAGTCAGGCTGCGCGACCTCGGCGTCGCGCAGGAGGCGCTCGACGCCTGCGCGCAGTCGGCATCGCAGCGCGCCGAGCTTGCGCTGACGCCGCCGCCGGCGGGCCCCCGGGAGCTCGGCGAGCTCTACCGCGAGGCGTGGTGAGCGACTACCAGGGGTGTGCGGCGAGCAGCGTGCAGCACGCCGCCCATGCGATCGCGACGCCGATCGTCCAGCGGTTCAGGTTGCGCTCGACGAGCGAACCGCCGCCCAGCGACCCCTGACCCGTGCCGACACCGAACGCGCCCGAAAGGCCCGCGTCCTTTCCCGAGTGCATGAGGATCAGGAAGATCACCACGATCGAGAGCAGCACGGTGAGCGCGTCGAAGATGAAGGTCATGGCCGGGCGATGGTAGCGGGTCCGCGCGCCCCGACGGGCTGCTGCGCCTCGGGCTCGGACCCGGCCTGCGCGACGTCCGCCGCGGTCGCGGCCTCCTCGCCGTGCCCGTCGGCGCCGCCGGGGGCGAGCGTGTCGAGCTCATGCAGGATGTCGACCGCCTCCGCGCGCAGCTGGCGGTCCAGCACGCGCCAGTCCTCCTCGGAGAGCTTTCCCGTGCGGTAGTCCATCTCGGCGTCGCGGATCTCGCCGTACTTCGCCAGGCGCGCCGCCCGCAGGTCGGCGATCCGGCCCTCGTCGGCCGCGCGCGCGCGGGCGGCGGCGCCCCGGCGCAGCGGCTGACCGACGAACCAGACCGCCAGGCCGACGAGCGCGATCACGATCAGGAGGGCGGCGATGTCCATGCCGTCCTACGCCCGGCTGAGGTCGCGCGCGACGCGGGCGGTGTAGCGGGCGCGGACCAGGCCGCGCGCCGCGCCGGGCGCCGGCCAGATCGCGACGAACCCACCGAACAGCACGATCATCGCGCCGAACCAGATCCAGCCCGTCAGCGGCGAGACGATGATCCGGAACTGCGCCGGCGGGGCGCTCGCGCGGTAGCGGGCGACCAGGCCGTTGAGCGCCTGGCCCAGGAAGATCGCCCGCATCTGCGCGCTCACGCCGCCTGCGGCGGCCTTCGCGAAGACCGCGTCGCCCTTGCGCACGATCGGCATCAGGTTCGAGATGTGCGGCTGCTCGGCGATCCACAGGTCGCGTCGCCAGCCGGCCTTCAGGCCCACCTCGCTCGTCGAGTCGCCGATGAAGTAGCGGCTCAGCACCCCGAGCATCGGCGCGTTCGTCGGGTAGTAGCCGCGCGTGGGCGAGAGCATCGCGACCTGCTTCCCGCCCTTCGTGACGCGGATCTTCGAGCCCAGCGAGATGCGCTCAAGCTCGCCCGCGCGCTGCTCGATCTTCGCGGTCGGGCGCAGGTACGTGTACGTGTAGCCGCCGACGCGCGCCGACTGGCCCGGGCGCAGCACCGCGTCGCGCTCGTGCTGGAACGCCGAGGACGCCGCGACCCCGATGAAGATCAGCGAGACGCCGATGTGAACGATGTAGCCGCCGTAGCGGCGCCGGTTGCGTCGCACGAGCCCGACGAGCGCGCGCGGCGGGCCCTCGCCCGTCATGAGCTGGCGCGCGCGCATGCCGCGCCACAGCTCGTGGACCGCTACGGCGATCGCGAAGGTCGCCGCGAGGAAGAGGATCAGCGACTCGGTGTCCTGCGCGGCGTTCGTTCCGACGAGCAGCAGCGCGGCGACAACCGCCGAGAAGATCACCGGCCCGCGCACGGTGCCCCACAGGCGCGCGACGGTCGTCCGCCGCCAGGCGATGACGGGCCCGATGCCCGACAGCAGCACGAGGATCAGCACGAGCGGCACGACGTAGCGGTCAAACCACGGCGGGCCGACCGCCGCTTTGGAGCCGGTGACGGCCTCGGAGATCAGCGGGAAGAACGTCCCCCAGAAGACGACGAACGTGACGCCGACGAGCACGAGGTTGTTCGCGAGGAATGCCGCCTCGCGCGAGAACATCGAGTCCAGGCGCGCCTCGCTGCGCAGCACGTCGTTGCGCCGCGTGATGACGAGGTAGACCGACAGCACGACGAGCACGCTGATCAGCGCGGTGAACGCCCACGCGATCGTGTTCCCCTCCTCGACGAAGGCGTGGATCGAGTCGAGGATTCCGGAGCGCACGAGGAACGTGCCGAGGATCGCGAGGATGCCCGTCGCCAGCACGAGCGACGCGTTCCAGATCTTCAGCATCCCGCGCTTCTCCTGGATCATCACCGAGTGCAGGAACGCGGTGCCGGTCAGCCACGGCAGCAGCGAGGCGTTCTCGACCGGGTCCCAGGCCCAGTAGCCGCCCCACCCGAGCTCGGAGTACGACCAGCGCGCGCCGAGGATGATCCCGAAGCCCAGGCACAGCCAGGCCGCGAGCGAGAAGAAGCGCGTCGCGCGGATCCACTCGGCGTCGACCCGCCGGACCACGAGCGCACCGACGACGAAGGCGAACGGGACCGAGAACAGGGTGTAGCCCGAGTAGAGCATCACCGGGTGGATCATCATGCTCGGGTGGCGCAGCAGCGGGTTCAGGCCGATCCCGTCGCTCGGCGCGACCGGCACCGTCTCGAACGGCTGGGCGGTGAACACGAGCAGGCCCGAGAAGAAGCCCGCGAGACCCAGTTGCACCGCGGTCGCGTACGGCGCGACGTCCCGCAGGCGCCCGCGCAGCAGCACCAGCGCGACGCTGGACCAGACCGCCAGCAGGAAGAGCCACAGCAGCAGCGAGCCCTCCTGCGAGCTCCACATGGCGGCCAGGCGGTAGTACCACGGCGTCGTGAGCGACGAGTGGGTCGCGACGACCGTGTAGTGGAAGTCCGAGCGCAGGAACGCGGCCTCGAGGATCACGAACGCGACCGTCGCCAGCCCGGCGACCGCGAACAGCGAGCGTCGGCCCGAGAGCACGAACGCGTCGCGGCCGCTGCGCGCCCCGTAGATCGACGCGACCGCGCCGTAGCCGCACAGGCCGAGCGCGATCAGGAGGCAGGCCTGCCCGACGGTCGCCACGGCGTCAGGCCGGCTGGCCGGTGGCCTTCGACGGGTCGGCGAACTTCGACGGGCACTTCGTGACGAGCGAGTCCTTCTCGCCGACGTACGTGCCGCCGTCCTTGTGGACGGTCACGATCACCTCGCGCCCGTCGCGGAACGGGTCGGGGATCTCGCCGGTGTAACGGACCGGGACCGAGGCGGTGCCCGCCCGGTCGCGCACGCGGAACGTGATGCCGTCGCCGACGTGCGCGATCGAGCCGCCCACGACCTTGCCGGTCAGCTGGTAGCTGCGCCCGGGCGTCGCGGAGCGCAGCAGCTGGCTCGGCGTGACCGCGGAGCTCGAGGCGGAGAAGCTCGTGTACGCGAGGGCGCCGGCCAGCAGGAGGGCGACGGTCAGCGCTACGACGAGCCGGATGAGACGCTTCCGGGCAGGGTCCATGAGCGTCCACTGAGTATCCCAAACCCGCCCCGGAGCCGACGCCACCCGGCCGCCGGGGACGACGGAGGCGGCGCAAAGGCGCTCGGCGCGGGCCCGCGGCTCAAGGCTCGGCAGGAGTTTCCGATGATGTGAGAAACCTCTTCGCCGGAATGGCGTTTCTCTCTTCGACGACAACCATGCGCCCTCGACTGTCAACCGCGACGTCCAAGCCCGCCCGCCGGGCGCTGCGCCCCCACCGGGCGAAGCGCCCGTCGGCGCCGTCCGGCGACGCTGCGCCGGCTCGCCTGGAGCCGCGCGTCGCGCTGCAGCGCCGGATCCGCGACGCCGGCGGCCCGGAGGATCACGCGCTCTACACGTGCGGCTGCGGCTGCCAGTTCGAGGCCGACGTCAGCACCGGCGTGGCCTGCCCGCACTGCGGCGTCGAGCAGAACTGGTAGCGGCGCTCAGCCGGCGGCCGGCACGACGTGCCACGTGCCGCCGAAGCTCTTCAGGCCCTCCCCGTTGGCCTGCCCCTTCCCGCTGTCGCCGACGAACCGGTAGAGCGGCAGCCCGCGCAGGGTCACCTGGAAGACGCGCCCGCGCTTCAGCAGGCCGAGCTTGCCGTGCACGCCCGCGCCGGCGACAAGCTTCGTCGACGCGCTGGCCACGGTGAGCGGCGGCCAGGCCTGCAGGCAGCTCGCGGACGTGCAGAGCAGGTGCCGCGTGGTCTCGGGCGCGAGGCGGTAGAGCGTGACGCCCGTACGCGTGACGACGATGCGCTTGTGGAGCTGCGCGTTCTGTGCGGCGCCGACCACCGGCTTGGTGGCCGCCGCGAGCGCGCCGGCCGCGAGCGCGAGCGCGGCGGCGCAGACGACGGCGGCGACGAGCACGGGGCGAGAGGCGGGGAGGCGGGTGTTGGTCATGTCGGTGATGACGCCTGCTGCGGGCGGATCCTTCCCGGGCGGGCGACGGGTCGCTGGGCCGCGAGCGACGCTACCGCACGTTCACGCCGCGCGCGCCGGGAAGGATCCGAGGGGCGATGACGTCCTTGCAGGTGGATGACGATCGCTGCCGCCAGCTCCGCGCGCCGGACTAGTGTTCCAGGCGTGACCGACGCGACGTCCGGCGCGGGCGCGCGCCGGCTGGATCCGCGAGGCGTCGGCGATCACCTTGATCGTCTGTTCCGCGCCGCCTGGGCGCTGGCGGGGAACCGCGACGACGCCGAGGAGCTGGTCCAGGAGACCTATGCGCGCGTGCTCGCAAAGCCGCGCTGGCTGCGCGGCGACGACGACCTCGGCTACCTGCTGCGGGCGCTGCGCAACACGCACCTGGACCGCGTGCGGGGAGCGCGCAGACGCCCGGCGGAGGTGCCGCTCGACGGCCAGCCCGAGCCGCGCGACCGCGTGGCCACGCGCGAGCCGCACGCCGCGCTCGAGGCGGCCGACCTGTTCGCCGTGATCGCGGCGCTGCCCCGGCCCTTCCGCGAGGCGCTCGTCGCGATCGACGTCGCCGGCCTCTCCTACCGTGAGGCCGCGCGAGCCTTCCGGGTGCGCGAGGCGACGATCACGACCCGCCTGCACCGGGCGCGCGCGCGGGTGGCCGCAGAGCTGCGCGAGAGCGCTCCCGCCCCAGCGCCGATCTCCGGAGGCGACCATGGCTGACGAGCGTCACGAGGCGGTGGGCGAGCAGATCGGCGAGATCTCCGAGCGGATCTCGGCGCCGCCCCACCTGCGGGCGGCAGTCGCCCGCGAGCGCCTCCAGCACGGCCCGGGGGGACGGCGGCGGGCGCCGCGGCGCGCGCTGCTCGCGCTGGCCGCGTGCGTCGCCGCCGGGGCCCTCGCGGCGGCGACGCTGCTCGGCGGCTCACCGGCGGCGCCGACGCTGGCGCAGGCCGCCGCGCTCGCCCTCTCCCCAGCGACCCAGCCGGCCCCCGGCGTCGACCCCCGCGACGGTCGCTACGTCGCACGCGCCGTCGGCGCCGTGCGCTTCCCGAACTACGCCTACGACGCGCCGTGGCGGGCCGCCGGCGCGCGCAGCGACACGATCGCCGGCCGACGCGCCGCGACCGTGATCTACGCGCGCGGTGGGGAGCGCGTGGGCTACACG
The DNA here is from genome assembly GCA_035542555.1 of Solirubrobacteraceae bacterium. Lineage (GTDB taxonomy): Bacteria > Actinomycetota > Thermoleophilia > Solirubrobacterales > Solirubrobacteraceae > F1-60-MAGs163. Next base: position 13,584 of record DATKLF010000022.1, read on the forward strand.
ATCGTCGACGGCGCGCCGTTGCGGGTCCCGGCGTCCGTGGCCCTGGTGCGCTTCGGCGGCGTCGACGCCCGCGTCGTGCGCCGCGGCGACACGGTCGCCGTCGTCTGGCGGCGCGGCGGGCACACCTGCATCGTCGCCTCCCGCACGGCGGGGCTCGGCCGGCTCCTGCGCTTCGCGGCGTGGCGGGCGTAGGCTCAGGGCCCCTCGAAAGGAGACGGCATGTCGAGCATCACGCAGGTCGGCCGGGTGATGGTCCCGGTCGAGGACCAGGACGCCGCGATCGCCTTCTACACGCAGAAGCTGGGCTTCACGCTGGCCGCGGACATCCCGTTCGGCGAGGGCGACCGCTGGGTCGAGGTCGCGCCCCCGGCGGGCGGCGCAGCCCTCGCGCTCGTCCCGCCGCGCGGCGAGTACCAGCCCGGGCGCAACACGGGGATCGCGCTCGAGACGCCGGACGCCCGCGCCGCGCACGCGGACCTCAAGGGCCAAGGCGTCGACGTCGACGCTGAGCTCATCGGCGGCGACGGCACGGTGCCCGCGATGTTCTTCTTCCGCGACCGCGACGCGAACACGCTGCTGCTCGTCGAGAGCCGCCCTTCGTGAGCACAGGCGCGCCGCAAGCGGGCGGCTGGGAGGTCCCGCGCATCCCGGCCTCCGCCGGCGCGCTCATCTTCGACGCCGCCGGGCGGCTGCTCGTCCTCAACCCGACCTACAAGAAGCGCTGGACCATCCCCGGCGGTCAGGTCGAGGCGACCGGCGAGACGCCGTGGGAAGCCTGCCGGCGCGAGACGCACGAGGAGTGCGGGCTCGACGTCACCGCGGGGCGGCTGGTGTGCGTCGACTTCCTGCGCCCGAAACCGGGCCGCCCCGGAGGGATGCGCTTCGTGTTCGACTGCGGCACCTTCGACGACGAGCGCCTCGCGGCGATCCGCCTGCAGGAGGACGAGATCTCCGAGCACCGATTCGTGGATGCGGCCGAGGCGGAGCGGCTGCTCAGCGGCCCGGTGCGACGGCGGGTCCTGGCGACGCTGGGACGCGGTGCGATGGAGGGTTGCCTGTATCTGGAGGACGGGCGGCGGGCGGGCCGGGTCGCTTGACGATGGACGGCTGGCCCGGGGCCAAGGCCAACCCGTCCTCGCGGATGACGCCGTCGCCGAGATCGCGCAGACTTCCGGGCGGCACACCCGCCGACGAGAGGACCCCGAGATGACGACGCGCCCGACGACGAATGGGCCCCCGGCCCAGGCTGAAGCGCATGAGCCGCCCCA
>DATKLF010000023.1:0-7320 GCA_035542555.1 Solirubrobacteraceae bacterium
CAGCGGGCGTTCGGCTACCCTCTGACGTCGTCGTTTCCAGCATGCTCGAGAGGAACCCGTGGCCGTACGACTGAGGCTCACCCGTGTGGGCGGCAAGAAGAATCCGATCTGGCGCGTCGTCGTCGCCGATCAGCGCTCGCCGCGCGACGGCCGCTTCATCGACGTCATCGGGACCTACAACGCGCAGACCAGCCCGTCGACCGTGACGCTCGACGAGCAGAAGGTCCGCGACTGGATCGCCAAGGGCGCGCAGCCGACCGACCAGGTCCGCAAGCTCATGAAGATCCAGGGCATCGCGCTGTAGCACCGCCGCGATGCGTGAGCTGCTCGAGTACCTGGCCCAGCAGCTCGTCGACCGCCCGGAGGCGGTGGAGGTCGGGGAGTTCACCGAGGACGACGGCACCGTCGTGCTGGAGCTGTCCGTCGACGACGATGACTACGGCAAGGTGATCGGCCGTGGCGGGCGCACCGCGAAGGCGCTGCGGACGGTCGTGAAGGCCGCTGCGGTCAAGGAGAACCGCCGGGTGCTCGTCGACATCGTCGACTGACGTGAGCCGTCCGCGCGCGGAGTGGCTGCCGTGCGGTCGCGTCGGACGCCCGCACGGGCTCGACGGAAGCTTCCACGTCACGATGCCGCGCCCGCTCCTGCTGACCCGTGGCGCGCACGTGCGCGTCGCCGGCGACGACGCGCGGATCGCACGGCGCGCGGGCACCGACGCCCAGCCGATCGTGCGTCTCGAGGGCGTCAGCACACGCGAGGGCGCCGCGGCGCTGCGCGGCGCTCAGCTGCTGCGCCTGCGCGCGGAGGCGCCCGAGCTGCCCGAGGGCGAGTGGTGGGCCGAGGATCTCGAGGGGTGCCTGGTCGTCGACGGCGAGCACGAGGTGGGCCGCGTGCGGCGCATGCGCGGCCTGCCGTCCTGCGAGGTGCTGGAGGTCGAGCGGGCCGGTGGCGGCGAGCTGCTGGTGCCGCTGGTGCGCGACGCGGTCCGCTCGGTCGACGTCGATGCGGGCCGCATCGACGTGCGTCTCGCATTTCTCGGAGAGGCGGGGTAGGGCCGTGCAGCTCGACGTGGTGACGCTGTTCCCGGAATGGTTCGACTGGTTCCGCGGCCAGCGCCACGTCGCCAACGCCGCCGCGCACGGGCACGAGCTGCGCACGCTCAACCCGCGCGACCACACGCCGCTGAGCGGCGGCCAAGTCGACGACACGCCGTTCGGCGGGGGCGCGGGGATGGTGCTGCGCGTCGACGTGATGGACCAGGCGCTGCGCGGCTTCTACGGGATCGACCCGGTCGAGCTGCGCCGCCGGCGGCGCGTCATCGCGCTGACGCCCGGGGGGCGCCTGCTCGACGAGGGCCTGGTGAACGAGCTCGCCGCCGAGCCGGCGGTGACGCTCCTGTGTGGACGCTACGAGGGCTTCGACGAGCGGATCGTCCAGCACTTCTGCAGCGACGCGGTGTCGATCGGCCGCTACGTGATCGCGGGGGGCGAGCTGGCGGCGATGGTGGTCTGCGATGCGGTGCTGCGCAAGCAGCCGGGCGCGCTCGGCCACGCGAACTCGGCCGCGGAGGAGTCCTTCAGCGACGCGCTCGAGGGCGACCCCGAGTACCCCCACTACACGCGCCCGGCCGAGTACCGGGGGTGGCGCGTCCCGGACGTGCTGCTCTCCGGCCACCACGAGGAGATCCGCCGCTGGCGCCGGGCTCGCAGCCGCGAGCGTGGCGCAGCGTCCGAGGGCTCTTCGCTATCCTGATCCGTCCTCGCGGAGCGGCCTCCCGGCCGGCGCCGGCACGGCGCCGGAGCTCGAACCCAGGTCCGGATCCCGCGCCTCTTCTTGCCATGAGCACCGTCATCGACAGCCTCGAGCGCGCGCAGCTGCGCCGCGTCCCCAGCTTCCAGCCCGGCGATCGCGTCAAGGTCCACTTCCAGGTCGTCGAGGGCACCCGTCGGCGCACCCAGGTCTTCGAGGGCGTGGTGCTCAAGCGCCAGGGTCATGGCGCGCGCGAGACCTTCACGGTGCGCAAGCAGTCGTTCGGCGTCGGCGTCGAGCGCACCTTCCCGGTGCACTCACCGAAGATCGAGCGGATCGAGGTCGCCGCCCGCGGCGACGTGCGCCGGGCGAAGCTCTACTACCTGCGCGACCGTGTCGGCAAGCGCGCGCGTGTGCGCGAGCGCCGCTACGTCGGGCCCGAGGAGGTCGTGACCCCCGGCCTGCTCCACGAGGCCGCCGAAGCCGATGCCGAGGCGGCCGAGGCCGGCGCGCAGGAGAGCGCGGAGGCCGGCGAGGGCGTCCTGGACGAGGCCGAGGCCCCGGCCGCTGCCGAGGCGCAGCCCGAGGCCGCCGCGGCAGAGGAACCCGCCTCCGCTGAGCCGACTGCGGACGACGCCGCCGAGGGCGACGCCGCCGAGCAGCCTGCCGACGACGCGGCGTGAGCGAGCGCCGCACCTCCCGGCGCGCCTCCGCCGGGAGCTCGATCCTCGAGCTCGTCCTCATCGTCGCGGTCGCGCTGGGGCTCGCGCTCGCGATCCAGGCATTCATCGTCAAGCCCTACCGGATCCCAAGCGAGTCGATGGTGCCGACGCTCGAGGTCGGCCAGCGCGTGCTCGTCAACCGGCTCGGCATGCATTTCGGCGATCCGAAGGTCGGTGACATCGTCGTGTTCCATCCGCCGCAGGGTGCCGAAGCCAGCCCGCCCAACCAGTGCGGCGAGCAGGCGCCGCCCGGCGCTGCGTGCGACAAGCCGACGACCAAGGAGGCGAGCGTGAACTTCATCAAGCGCGTCGTCGGCATCCCGGGCGACCGGATCTCGATCCGCAACGGGCGCGTGATCCGCAACGGCAAGCTCACCAAGGAGTCGTTCATCAGCAGCACGTGCGCGGACAACACGGGCGCCGGCTGCACGTTCCCGAAGACGATCACGATTCCGCCCGGGCACTACTTCATGATGGGCGACAACCGTGGCGAATCCGACGACAGCCGGTTCTGGGGGCCCGTCCCCAAGTCGTGGATCATCGGGAACGCCTTTGCCACCTACTGGCCCCCCGACCGCATCGGACTCCTCTAGCTCCGCGTCCGGCGTGCCGAGCACGGCGCGAACGCGGCGGCGCGCGAGCCGGCGCCCGTCGAGCGGCCGGCGGCTGTTCGCATTCGACCGCGCCCTCGGCGTCCGCTGGGTCGCCGGGGCGGACGAGGCGGGCCGCGGCTGCCTCGCCGGGCCGCTCGTCGCCGCCGCGGTGCTGCTCGACCTCGAGCGCATCAGCGTGCGGGAGGTTCGCGCGCTCAGCGCCCTCAACGACTCCAAGCAGCACGACCACGAGACCCGCGAGGCGCTGTTCCCCGTCGTGCTGCGGACCGCCGCGCGCGTGGCGGTGGTCTCCCGCTGCGTGCGCGGCATCGACGAGCGCGGCCTGCACCGCACGAACCTGGCGGCGCTGCGCGACGCGCTGACGCGCGTGGCGCACCCGGGCTGCATCTGCCTCGTTGACGGGTTCGCCGTAGGGGAATTCGGACATCCGCAGCGCGCGATCGTCGACGGCGACGCCACGAGCGCCTCGATCGCCGCGGCCTCGATCGTCGCCAAGGTCACGCGCGATCGGTTCATGCAGCGCGCGGACGAGCGCCACCCGGGATGGGACTTCGGTGCGCACATGGGTTACTCGACCCCGGTCCATCGCGACGCGATCATGCGGCTGGGCGTCTCCCCGCTGCATCGCATGTCGTTCCAGTCGATGGCCTACCAGCAGTTGGCGCTCTGAGGGCATCAGAACGCGCCCTCGAGGTGGTCGAGCCGGACGAGGCGGCGCTCGTCGTCGACGATCACCCCGATCGCGTCGAAGCGCACGTCCGCGGCGAACGGACGCTCGCTGACCTCGTGCAGGAACGCCCGGCCCATCCGCCGCACCTGGCGGCGTTTGCGCTCATCGAGCGCGTCCCACGGGCTCGGCTTCGCGCCGACGGCCCGCCGCGTCTTGACCTCCACGAACACGAGGGTCCGCGTGTCGGCGACGACGAGATCGAGCTCCCCGAAGCGCGTGCGATGGTTGCGCGCGACGAGCCGGTAGCCCAGCCGCTCGAGGTGCTCGAGCGCCAGGCGCTCGCCGGCGGCGCCCAGGATCTGTCGCGGGTCGGGGGACATGCCCGGCGACGCTAGGCGAGCTCGTGCGACATCGCAGCACCGCGACCGTGCCGAGGCTGCGGCAAGGCTGCTGCGCCGCAGCGGCGCCCCAGCGCCCGCCTGAAATCCCCGCTAGAGCCGTCACGGATCCTTCGCGATCCCTGTGCCACGACGCACAGATCGCGGCGTAGCGTCGCCGTCGTGCTCGCCCGCGTCATGACCTTCGCAATCGACGGCCTGGACCCGCGGCCGGTCTTCGTCGAGGCCGACCTTCGCCCCGGGCTCCCGGGCTTCACCGTCGTCGGGCTGGCAGACCGCGCGGTCTCCGAGGCGCGCGAGCGCGTGCGACCGGCGATCCTCAACAGCGGCTTCACGTTCCCACTACGGCGCCTGACCGTGAACCTCGCGCCGGCCCACCTGCGCAAGGCGGGGCCGGGCTTCGACCTCGCGATCGCCTGCGCCATCCTCGCCGCCAGCGGCCAGCTCCCCGTTGAGCCGCTCGCGCAGCTCGCGGTCTTCGGCGAGCTCTCGCTGACCGGTGAGGTGCGGCCCTGCCGCGGTGTGCTGGCGGTCGCCGAAGGGGCGCGGCGCGCCGGGGTGGCCGGGCTCATCGTCCCTCGCGAGCGCGCCGGCGAGGCGCGCCTGGTCGACGGGGTCCGCGTGGTCGGGATCGGTGCCCTGACCCAGCTCGGGTCCGCCCTCAGCGGGAGGGCCCCCGAGCACCCGGCCGTCGCGGACGACGCCGACGAGGGCGCGCGGGCCGGCGGAGCGGGCGAGGGCCCCGACCTGTCGGACGTCCACGGCCACGCGGCCGCGATCGAGGCGCTCACGGTCGCGGCGGCCGGCGGGCACAACCTCCTGCTGACGGGCCCACCCGGGACCGGCAAGACCATGCTCGCGCGCCGCCTGCCCTCGATCCTTCCACCGCTCACTCGCGACGAGGCGCTCGAGGTCACGAGGATCCACAGCGTCGCGGGTCTGCACGACGGCAGCGGGCTCGTGCGCGCACGCCCGTTCCGCGCGCCGCATCACACGATCTCGGCCGCCGGGCTCGTCGGCGGGGGCAGCGTGCCGACGCCCGGTGAGGCGACGCTCGCCCATCGCGGGGTGCTGTTCCTCGATGAGCTCTCGGAGTTCGGCCGCCGCGCGATCGAGGCGCTGCGCCAGCCGCTCGAGGACGGACACGTCGCGATCGTCCGCGGCCAGCGGGTCGACCGGTTTCCGACGCGGTTCGCCCTGATCGCCGCCACCAATCCGTGTCCCTGCGGGCGGGGCGGCCGCGCCTGCCGGTGCACCGAGCCCGAGCTGGAGCGCCACCGCCGCAGGCTCTCTGGGCCGCTGCTGGACCGCATCGACCTCGCGGTGCCGGTCGAGCGGCCGAGCGCCCGCGAACTGCGCGAGCCGCCCGTCGCAAGCTCGCAGGCGGTCCGCGACCGTGTCCGGCGGGCCCGCGCTCTGCAGGCAGCGCGCCCGGGCGCGCACGGGCTTGCGAACGCGGAGCTGCCCTCGCGGAACCTGCCGCGCACGGTCGTCCTCACCGCGTCTGCCGGCCGGTCGCTCTGGCGGGCGTACGAGCGCGGCAGCCTGAGCGCGCGTGGGCGCGACCGCGCGCTGCGCGTCGCGCGCACGATCGCCGACCTCGATGGATCCGACGAGGTGCACCCGCGGCACGTGGCGCAGGCGCTCGGCTACCGGCACGACGGCGAGTCTCTGGCGGCGGCGTGACGGCGTCGGCCTGCGACAGCTGTGCTCGGCGGGCATGGCTGATCGGGCAACTCGCGGGAAGGCTTGAGGTCCAGCGCGGCGACCGCGGCGCGATCCGCGAGGTGCTGGCGCTCGCGGACGACCGGCTGATCGACGCCCTCGGCGGCCGCGATCGGGCGCAGATCGCGGCAACATACGCCGCGTGCGAGCCCGATCGCCTGCGCGCCGGCTGGGAGGCCGACGGCTGCGCCGCGATCTGCGTGCACGACGATCGCTTCCCGGCGGGCCTGCGCGATCTGAGCGATCCGCCCGCGGTGCTGTTCGCGCTCGGCCCGCGCGGGCGCCTCTCCGCGCTCCTCGGCGGCGCTGACCGCCGCGGGCACGCCGTCGCGATCGTGGGGGCGCGTCGCGCCTCGCGCGACGGGATCGCGGCCGCGAGCGCGCTCGGCCGCGGGCTGTCGGCGGCGGGCGTCACCGTCGTCAGCGGCATGGCGCTCGGGATCGACAGCGCCGCCCACGACGGGGCACTCGAGGCCGGCGCACGGACCGTCGCCGTCCTCGCCTGCGGCCCGGAACGTGCTTATCCGCCGCGGCGGCGCCCGCTCCACCAGCGGCTGGTGCGCGAGGCGCTCGTGGTCTCCGAGCTGCCGCCGGGGACGACGCCGTGGCGATGGGCGTTCCCGGCACGCAACCGGATCATCGCGGCGCTCAGCGAGATGACCGTCATCGTCGAGGCCGCCGAGCGCTCCGGGTCGCTGATCACCGCCGAGATCGCGATGGACCTCGGCCGCGAGGTCGGCGCCGTCCCCGGCCCGCCGAGCGCGTGGCACAGCGCCGGCACGAACGCGCTGCTGCGGGAGGGCGCGCGGGTCGTGCGCCACGCGCTCGACGTGGTCGACGACGTCGTCGGGGTGTTCCAGCACGCGCCGGGCGCGCCGGCGGCCGTCGGCGTGCCGCCCGGGCTCGCGCGGGACCTGCTCGAGCTGCTGGCGGCCGTCGAGCGGGGCGCCGACACCGTGACCGCCAACGCCGCCTCTCCGGGCGAGGCCGGCGCGGTGCTCGCCCGCCTCACCGAGCTGGAGCTGCTCGGCCTGGTGGAGCGGCGCGCCGGCGGGCGCTACGTGCGGGTGCAGGTGTGACCGGCGCGCGCGTGCCTATCCTGCGGGCCGGTGGCGACGCGTGGGGACATCCGGGTGTGCCTGGCCATCGCCGGCTCGGACTCGGGCGGTGGGGCCGGGATCCAGGCCGACCTGAAGGCCTTCGCGCGCGCCGGCGTTCACGGGACGACGGCGATCACCGCGATCACCGCCCAGAACACGGTCGCGGTCACGGCGGTGGAGCCGGTCTCCCCGGAGATGATCGTCGCGCAGGTGCGCGCCGTGGTCGAAGACATCGGCGTCGACGCCGTGAAGGTCGGGATGCTCGGCAGCGTCGCGAGCGTGCGGGCCGTCGCGCGCGCGCTGGAGCTGCTGCCCGCCGGGACTCCGGTGGTGGTGGACCC
>DATKLF010000024.1:0-8074 GCA_035542555.1 Solirubrobacteraceae bacterium
GGGGTGGTGCTCGCGCTGCTCGCCTGCGGCCTGATCGAGGTCGTCGTGCGCCGCCTGCCGCGCGCCGCGGGCGGAGCGCTCGCGCCCGGGCCGGCACTCGCAGCCGTGGCAGCGGTCTCGAGCGGCGTCGCGGCGCTGCCGGCACTCGCGTGGACCGCGCTGAAGGTCGGGGCGCTCTCGTACGGCGGCGGGTTCGTGATCGTCCCGATCATGCACGGCGACGCCGTCGACGCCTACCACTGGATGACGAACGCCGAGTTCCTCAACGCCGTCGCGCTGGGACAGATCACGCCCGGGCCGGTCGTGCAGACGGTCGCCGTCGTCGGCTACGCGGCGGCCGGGCTGGGCGGCGCGCTGCTCGCGCCCGCGATCGCGTTCGCCCCGTCGTTCCTCTTCGTGCTGCTGGGCTACCGGCGCTTTCACGCCCTGCGCGGCAACGCGACGGCGCGTGCCTTCCTCGACGGCGCCGGGCCGGCGGCGATCGGCGCGATCTTCGGCGCGTTCGTGCCGCTCGCGAGCGGCGTGCACCTCACGTGGCAGTGGGCGCTCGCCGCGGTCGCCGCGCTGCTCCTCCTGGTGGTGCGGCTCAGCGTCATGCAGGTGATCCTGCTCGCGGCCGCAGCGGGCGCGCTGCTGGCGCTGCTCGGCGCGCCGCTCCCGTAGCGCCGGCAGGGCGCGCGATACTGCGGGCGTGGACCAGCTCTTCGACCCGCCGGACGAGCCGGCCGCACGCCCGGGCACGGCGCATCCGGCGCCCGACACGCCGCTGGCCGCGCGGCTGCGCCCAACGCAGCTGCGCGAGGTCGTCGGCCAGCAACACCTATTGGGCGAGGGCACGAGCCTGCGCGCGGCGATCGAGCACGGCCGCCCGCACTCGATGGTGCTCTACGGCCCCCCCGGGTCGGGCAAGACGACCGTCGCCCGCATCGTCGCCACGGCCGCCGACGCCGCCTTCGAGGAGCTCAGCGCCGTCGAGGCCGGGCGCGCCGAGGTCCGCGGCGTGATCGAGCGCGCCGGTCACCGCCGCGAGACCCGCGGCGAGCGCACGGTGCTCTTCCTCGACGAGATCCACCGCTTCAACAAGGCCCAGCAGGACGTGCTGCTCCCCGCCGTCGAGGAGGGCCTCGTGACGCTCATCGGGGCGACGACCGAGAATCCGTACTTCGAGGTCAACGCCGCGCTGCTCTCGCGCACGCAGGTCTACGAGCTGCACGAGCTCGGCGCGACGGAGATCGAGCTGCTGCTGCGCCGCGCGATCGACACCGGCCAGACCGGGACCGCCCACGTCGAGGAGGAGGCGATCGCGTTCCTCTCCACGCGCTCCGGCGGGGACGCGCGCACGGCCCTGCAGGCGCTCGAGCTCGCCTGCGAGATCGTGCCGGAGGGCGGCGTCGTGACGCTCGCGGTCGCCGAGGACGCGCTGCAGCGCCGCGCGGTGCGCTTCGACAAGCGCGGCGACCAGCACTACGACACGATCTCGGCCTGGATCAAGGCGACGCGCGGCTCGGATCCCGACGCCTCGCTCTACTACCTCGCGGTGATGCTCGAGGGCGGTGAGGACCCGCGCTTCATCGCCCGGCGGATGGTGATCTTCGCCAGCGAGGACATCGGCAACGCCGACCCGCAGTCGCTGCTGATCGCCGTCGCCGCCGCTAACGCGGTCGAGCACGTGGGGATGCCGGAGTGCGTCCACGCGCTCGCCCAGGCGGCGATCCACCTGTCGCTGGCACCGAAGTCCAAGGAGGCCTACCGCGCCATCTCCCGCGCGCGCGGCGTCGTGCGCGACCGCGGCGCCGAGGCGCCGCCGCCATACCTGCGCAGCGCCTCCTACCCTGGCGCCGAGGAGCTCGGGCGCGGCATCGGCTACGAGGACCCGCACGCCCAGCCCGGGCACCTCGGGACGCAGGAGCTGATGCCCGACGCGCTCGTCGGCGAGCGCTTCTACCTGCCCGACGACGCCGAGGCGCACCTGCGCGAGCGGCTCGCCGAGATCCGCCGCGCCCGCGGGCGCGAGGGATAATCGCCGCGATGGCCGAGCCGAGCGCCGGGCCCGCCCCGATCGAGTCGCGCAGCCCCGCGGGCGGCGCACTGCTCGGCGCCGTGCCGCAGGCCACCCGTCGCGAGGTCGGCGCCGCCGTCGACCGCGCGGCCGAGGTGCAGCGCCTGTGGGCGATGCTGCGGCTGCAGGACCGCGCGCGCTACATGGCGCGCGCCGCCCAGGCGGTGATCGACGAGTTCGACGAGCTCGTCGACCTTCTCTCACGCGAGCAGGGGCGTCCCCGCGCCGAGGTCGAGGTCATGGAGCTGCTGCCGGCGGTGGAGACGCTGCAGTGGCTCGCCGAGCGCGGCCCGCGGATCCTGGAGGGCGAGCGGATCGGCTTCTCGCGCACGCAGCACCCGGTCAAGCGCGGGCGCTGGACGTACGAGCCGCTGGGGGTGATCGCGGTGCTCGGGCCGGCGGCCGAGCCGTTCGCCACGCCGCTCGGCGACGTCGCCGTCGCACTCATGGCCGGCAACGGGGTCGTGCTCAAGCCCTCGCCGTTCGCGCCGCTGGCCGGCGAGCGGATCGCCCGCGTCTTCGCGCGGGCCGGGCTGCCCGAGGGCCTGCTGCGCGTCCTGCACGGCCACGCTGACATCGGCGCAGCGCTCGTCGAGGCGCCGGTCGCGCAGGTGCGCTTCACGGGCAACGTCCGCGCCGGGCGGGACGTGGCGCAGGCCTGCGCGCGCGAGCTGAAGCGCAGCGTGCTCGAGCTGGGCGGGAACGACGCGATGCTCGTGCTGGCCGACGCGAACATCGGGCGCGCCGTGCGCGGCGCGGCGTGGGCGGCGTTCGCGAACGCCGGCCAATCGGGCGGCAGCGTCGGGCGAGCGGTCTGCGTGCCGAAGGTCACCGACCGCTTCCTGCACGGCGTGATCGCGTTGGCACAGAGCCTGCGCGTCGGCGACCCGGCGGATCCGGCGACGGAGATCGGCCCGCTGGTCTCCGGCGAGCGGCTCGAGCGGGTCGCCGAGCTCATCGACGACGCCGTCGCCGCGGGTGCGACGCTGCACTGCGGCGGTCCGCTGCAGCTGCCGGGGGTGGGCGGGGGGTTCTGCGCCCCGGCGGTGCTGAGCGACGTGCGCCCCGGGATGCGGCTGTGGCTCGAGGAGGCGCCAGGACCCGTGCTCGTGGTGCACGAGGCCGCCGGCGAGGACGATGCGATCCGCATCGCCAACGCGAGCCCGCTCGGCCTCGGCGCGTCGGTGTGGACCGCCGACCGCTTCAAGGGGCGGCGGATCGCGCGCGAGCTCCAGGTCGGGATGGTGTGGATGAACGACCACCTCGTCGCGCGAAGCGCCCCGCAGGTGCCCTGGGGCGGCGTGAAGGGGTCGGGCATCGGGCGCTCGCGCGGCGCGATCGCGCTGCGTACCTGCGCCGAGCCGAAGGTCGTCACCTGGGACCCGCCTGTGGGTCGCCCGGCCTGGTGGTTCCCCTACGACGCGACGCTCGTGAGCGCCGCGCGCGCCGTCGTCGGCCTGCGCTCGGCGCGCGACGCCGACCGCGAGGACGCCCTGAAGCACGGGTCGGCCGCGCTCGCGCGGGCGACCGGGCGCTGGGTGCGCACGCTGCGCAGCGGGCGCTGACCGGGCACCCGATGATCGCCCCATTCGGGCGATGCGGCCGTCGTCGAGCGCGCGTACCGTAACGAGCATGTCGACCCAGCCGCCCGACCAGCCCCCCAGCAACGAGTCCCCGCAGCAGGGCTCCCAGCAGCCGACTCAGCAGCAGCCGCCGGGGGGCTACCAGCCGCAGCAGAGCTACGCGCAGCAGCAGCGCCAGACCTACGAGCAGCAGGCGAAAAGCTCCGGCATGAGCACCGGCGGCTGGGTCGTGCTCGTCATCCTGATCGTCGGGATCGGGCTGATCGCCGCGGTCGCCTTGGGGAAGAACCACGACTCGGGTTCCTCGAACACGACGCCGGACGTCGTCAACGTCAACCGCACGACTGCGGTGACCAACGTGACCCCGCCCCCCCAGAACGCCACGACCACGGTGCAGGTCACGACGCCCACGCAGACCGTCACGCAACCGACCAAGACCGTGACGAAGCCGGCGACCGGGACGCAGACCGGCACGACGACGAGCCCCTAATAGCAGCCGCGGGGCGTCTGCCCCTACCCTGGGGCGAGCATGCCCGCCGCCGCCTACGCCGGGAAGGAGTGCGTCTGCCAGCTGCGCAGGGGGATCTGCGACCAGTCCTGCGTTCAGGACATGCTCGAGACGCCCTTCTACGTCGCATGCCTGCGGCTGACCGGCCGGCGCTGCGTCGTCGTCGGCGCCGGCTCGACCGGGCTTGAGAAGACGGAGGGCCTGCTCGCCTGCGGCGCCGAGGTGCGCCTGATCGCACCTGACGCGTGCGCGCCGCTGGCCGAGCTTGCCGCGGAGGGCTCGATCGCCTGGGAGCGCCGCGCCTACGCGGGGGCGGCCGATCTGGAGGGCGCGCTGCTGGCGATCGCCTGCACCGACGACACCGAGGTCAACATCCGCGTGTCCGAGGACGCCGAGGCGCGCGCGATGCTCGTGAACGTCGTCGACGTGCCGCCGCTGTGCAGCTTCATCCTGCCCGCCGTCGTGCGCACCGGGCCGATCGCGATCGCGATCTCCACCGCCGGCGCCTCCCCGGCGCTCGCCAAGCGCATGAAGCGCGAGATCGCCGAGCTGTTCGGGGAGGAGTACGCGCGGCTCGCGCTGATCCTCAACGACGCGCGCGGCTGGGCCAAGGCGACGCTGCCGACCTACCAGGACCGCAGGGCCTTCTTCGAGGACGTCGTGAACGGCGACCCCGACCCGATCGCGCTGCTGCGCGCGGGCGACGAGCACGCGGTGCGCGACCTGATCGCCGCCGCCCAGCGCAGCCACGCGGCGGTGTGAGCCGATGGCCGAGCTGACGCACCTGGACGACGAGGGCAGCGCCCGCATGGTCGACGTCGCGGGCAAGGAGCCGGGCGACCGGCGCGCCGTCGCCCGCGCGGTCGTGCGCATGTCGCCGCAGACCGCGGCCGCCGTCGCCGCCGGCGACGCGCCGAAGGGCGACGTGCTCGGCGTCGCCCGCATCGCCGGCATCCAGGCCGCCAAGCGCACCGGCGAGCTGATCCCGCTCTGCCACCCGGTCGGCCTGGACCACGTGGACGTCCAGGCCGCGGTCGACGCGCAGGCCGGGACGGTGACGCTGACCGCGAGCGCGCGCGTGATCGCCAGGACCGGGATCGAGATGGAGGCGATGACCGCCGCCGCCGTCGCCGCGCTGACCGTCTACGACATGGTCAAGGGCGTCGAGCGGGGTGTCGTCATCGAGCGCGTCGAGCTGCTGGAGAAATCGGGCGGGCGCAGCGGGCGCTGGGTGCGCGAGCCGGCCGGCTGAGCCGGCCCGGGGCGCCGTGCGTGATCGGTTGCATCCGGATCGGCGCGGCCGATGCGGATGCACTGGATCGCCGCACGACCGCGGGGTACGCTGCGCCGCATGCGACGCGCCGCGGTCGCACTGGCGCTGGTGCTCTCGGCGTCCATCTGGCTCATCGCGGCGGCGCCCGCGCCGGCGAAGGTGCGTCGCTGCACGAAGGGCACGGTGCAGGTGAAGGTCCGTAGCCGCGCGACCTGCATCGCCAAGCGCCTCGCGGTGCCCGCACCCGTCAGCACCGCCCCGGCGCTCGCGCAGCTGCGCGGCGCGCTGACGCTGACGCAGGTGGGCTTCACCGCGCGCGGGGGACGACGCGCCGCGCCGCTGTCCCGGCGTGTCGGGCGCTCGTGGGCGACCGCACGCGCCCGCCTGCTGCGGGCGATGTCGGCGACGATCTCAAGGTTCGCGGGCGCGCCGCGGCAGCACCCCGCCGAGAGGACCGCGCGCGCCGCAGCCTCCGACGCCTGCCAGGTGATCGACGTCCTCAGTCAGGGCGGGCCCGGGGTCGACAGCGGGCCGGGGGGCACGTTCGGCGGCAGCTTTACGAGCGGTGGCGTCGGCGTTTCCCTGGGAGTGACGAGCAGCGGCGGGATGCAGCTGGGCATGCAGACGACCACGGGCGGCGACACGTACACGATGACGTACGAGTCGGGCGAGAGCGAGTGCACCAAGCACGCGCTGCCGGCGTGCCCCGAGGCCGACGGCAGCCTGAACGCCTACGGGACCAAGGGCAAGGTCGGCTTCTCGCTGACCGTGACACGCGGCGGCAAGGTCCTGAGCAAGCGCTCGTACGCCAAGACGATCACCGTCGAGACGAAGGGCCAGGTCGCCGACGACGCCAAGCTCGACTTCGTGGACGTCCGCTACAGCGAGACAACCGTGCTCGTGGCCGACGGCCTGCGCTACACGAGCTACGGCACCCGGCTGACACGGATCGACATGCGCAGCGGCACCTACGCCCCCGGGGAGTCGGTGTCGATCGGGTCGGCGGCGCAGGCCGGCGAGCTGGTGAACACCGCGGGCCTGGAAGCCGACGCCGGCGACTTCGCGGCGTTCGTCGGCAAGACCATCGGCGACTACCGCAGCCGCGAGTCCGCCTGGCAGAGCCCCGGTGCGTGCGCGAAGCTGGCATTCGACCCGGCGCGCGACACGGTCGACGTCGTGCAGGGCGCGACCGGCACGCTGCACGGGCAGGTGCAGGCGGTGCGGGGCGGCACGGCCGCCAAGGCGCGCTGGACGCTCAGCGGCCAGCAGAACGGGACCTTCACGCCCGAGAGCTCGAACGACGGCGCTCCGACCTTCAGCTACACCGTCGCGAGCGACCCCGACGGCGAGACGCTGAGCGTCACCGCGCACGCGACCTCCACGGCCGGGGTCGCCGAGGACACCTGGTCGCAGAAGATCAAGAAGCTGACGACGATCAGCGGCACGTTCACCGGCCACGCCACGGATGTGGGACTGAGCTACGACTGGACGGGCACCGCGACGTTCACGCGCACGCCGCTTGGCGCGGGCGTCACCGGGGCCACGTGGGTCTTCCAGCTCGCCTCCGGCCAGGCGACCGTCACGGTCTCGGGCTCCCAGATCGGCAGCAGCTGCCAGCAGACCGGCACCAGCACGATCGGGCTCTTCCCGAAATCACCCTGGACCGTGGCAGGCACCGCCGCGCCGTTCTCCTACCAGGTGAACGCGGCGTTCCTTCCCGATCCGCCGCAGGCGACCAACACCAGCTGCGCCGACCCGAAGCAGAACGGCACCCCCGCCGGGCTGGGCAGCATGTCCCCCGCCGCGCTCCAGAGCGGGGACAACGGCACCCTGGGCAAGACGACCGACGACTTCTACGCGTACTCCGGCAGCGCCGACGCCACCGGCCCGGCCGACGGGCAGACCGTGCACTGGACCTGGTCGTTCACCGGGTCACCGTAGCTCCGCCGCCGCCCGCAGCCCGCTGCGCAGGGCCCCCTCCATGTAGCCCGCGAGCTCCCCCGCCAGGTGCTCGCCCGCCCAGTGGACCGGGCCGACGGGCCGGGCGAGCAGGGCATCATCGCCGGGCAGGCGGCCGAGCGCCGCGGCGCTGTAGGCACCGCGCGCCCACGGGTCGTCGTGCCAGGTGGCGAGCAGCGGCGCGATGGCGTCGTCGAAGCGGAGCTCCGGCCGCAGCCGCCGCGCGGACGCCGCCCACGGCGCCGCGTCGCCGCGTGGCGCGAGCACCTCGACGGCCTCGAGCGTTCCCGCGAAGGCGCCGAGCACGCGCGCCGGCGCGCCGCCGGCGCCGAGCGAGGTGAACGTCCAGTAGCGCTCGGCGGGTGCCATCACGCTGTCGGCCGGCGCCGGCTCGCGCAGCGCGAGGAAGAGCTTCGCGGCGTGGCCGCTCGCGCTGCGCGCGATCGCGCCCGCGAGGTCGTCGGGGAGCGCCGGGGCGAAGCGGATCCCGGCGAGCAGCGGCAGCGGCACGGCAACGACGACGCGGTCGGCCTCCACGTCGGGGGCGCCCTCGACGCGCACGAGCACGCCGCCGCCGCGGGCCGCCTCGACGACGCGGACCGGGGCGCCGAGACGCACATCGGGCAGCCCCGCCGCCAGGCCGGCCGCGATCGCCTGGTTGCCCTCGGCCACCGTGTACGAGGGGTAGTCGC
>DATKLF010000025.1:0-18818 GCA_035542555.1 Solirubrobacteraceae bacterium
GCCGATGGCGGCGCCCACCGGTCCGGCGAGCGCGAGCCCGACCGGCATCAGGCCCACCGACGTCGCCCAGTCGTAGGCGGCCACCCGCGCGATCGCCTCCGACGGGATCTGCTCCTGGATCGTGGTCTCCCACAGCGTGTAGAGCAGCGCGACGCCGGCGCCGGCGAGGACCTCCAGCGCGGCGATCCCCGCTGTCCCCAGGCCGCTCGCGATGAACACGCCCTGCAGCGAGGCGACGAGCATGGCCGTGAACGCCGCGCGCAGGGTGTGCAGCGGCTTGAGGCGCATCGCGGCGATGCTGCCGCAGGCCGCCCCGACACCGAACCCCGCGGTGATGAAGCCCCAGCTCGTCGCGCCGTGAAGGGTCGTCCGCGCGATCTCGGGCCCGAGCACGAACACCGAGGGCAGCACGAGCACGTGGTAGGCGACGAGCGCGAGCAGGCCGGGGATCATCCACCCCGTGGCTCGCACGATCGCCCACCCCTCGCGCAGCCCGTGGACGAGGTCGTGCGGCTCCTCGTCGCGCGCCGCGGGGATCTCGGCGGGCCGCAGCCGCCAGAGGCACGCGGCGCTCACGAGGAAGGTCGCCGCGTCGATCGCGATCGCCCCGCCCGGGCTCCAGACCGCGATCAGCGCCGCGGCCACCAGCGGCCCCGCGATCATGCCGATGTTCGCGGCCAGGCCGAGCAGCGCGTTGGCCTCCTGCACGCGCGCGGCACCGACCGTCTGCGGGATCAGGCCGTTGAGGGCGGGCCCGAAGAACGCATCCGCGGTGCCGAAGCAGGCCATCAGCACGACGAGCATCCATGGCTGCGCGGCGCCCGACAGCAGCAGCACCGCCGTCGTCGCCTGCGTCGCGGCGCGCACGAGGTCGGCGACGAGCATCACGCGCCGGCGCCCCAGGCGGTCGGAGAGCGCCCCGCCGGGCAGTGCGACGACGAGGAACGGCAGCGCCGCGGCAGCCGTCACCCATCCCAGGTCGGCGACGGTGCCGATCTCGAGCACGGCGAACGCGAGCGCGACGTACGTGATCCGGTCGCCGATCACCGACAGCGACTGGCCGGCGAAGAGCAGCCGGTAGCGCGGCTCGCGGCGCAGGACCGCCGGCAGCGGCAGGCGCGGCCGCCGGCGGACGGCGGAGGTCATGGCACGGTGGCCGGGTCAGCCGGCCGCCACGCGCTCGAGGACGTCCGCGTCGACCTCGAAGTTCGCGTGGACCTCGCCGACGTCGTCGTTGTCCTCGAGCGCGTCGATGAGGCGCACGAGCTTGGCGGCCGTCGGCTCGTCGATCTCCACCCGCGTCTTGGGCAGCTGCGTGACCTCGGCCGACTCGAAGGCGATGCCGGCGTCCTCCAGCGCAGTGCGCACGGCGGTCAGGTCGGAGGGCTCGGCGACGATCTCGTAGACGTCCTCATCGACCCTGATGTCCTCGGCGCCCGCGTCGATCGCGACGACGAGGTCGTCCTCGGACTGGGCGCCCGCGTCGACCACGACGACGCCCTTCTTGTCGAAGAGGTAGCTCACCGAGCCGGGCTCCCCCAGGCTGCCGCCGTGCTTGGTGAGCAGATGGCGCATCTCCGCCCCGGTGCGGTTGCGGTTGTCGGTGAGGGCCTCGATCAGCAGCGCGACGCCGCCGGGCCCGTAGCCCTCGTAGAGCACGTTCTCGTAGCTCTCGACGTCGGCGCCCTCACCGGTGCCCTTCGCGATCGCGCGCTCGATGTTGTCCTTGGGCATCGAGGCGTCCTTGGCCTTCTGCACGGCGAGCGCGAGCGCGGGGTTGCCGTCGGGGTCGCCGCCGCCCTCCTTCGCGGCGACCGTGATCGCCCTCGCGAGCTTCGTGAACAGCTTGCCGCGACGCGCGTCGACGATGGCCTTCTTGTGCTTGATCCCCGCCCATTTCGAGTGCCCGGCCATGAGGCGAGGATACCCGCGGGCGTCCGGGCCGAACGGCCGCCGCGCAACCCACCATCTAGGATCGAGCCCGATGAGCGTCCCAGCGGAGATCTTCAAGGCCTACGACATCCGCGGCTTGTACGGAGAGCAGATCGACGGCGATGTCGCCGAGCTGATCGGGCGTGCCTTCGCCCGCGTGCTCTCCCGCCTGTCAGGGCGCAAGGCCAGCGACCTCGGCGTGGGCCTGGGTCGCGACATGCGGCTCGAGGCGCCGGAGCTCGCCGAGCGCTACAAGCGGGGGCTGATGGCCGAGGGCGTCCACGTCGTGGACGCCGGGATGGTGGGCACCGAGATGCTCTACTGGCTCGTCGGCTCGCGCCAGCTCGACGGCGGGCTGATGTGCACGGCCTCGCACAACCCGCGCGCCTACACGGGAGCCAAGCTCGTGAAGAAGGGCGCGATCGCGCTCTCGGGGGACGCGGGCATCCAGGACATCCGGCGCGAGATCGAGCAGGGCATGGGCAAGGCGCCGGGCGGCGGGACCTCCGAGACGGTGCAGATCTACAACCCGTTCCGCGCCGCGGCGATGGCGTTCGTCGACCCGGCGAAGATCAAGCCGCTGAAGGTCGTCGTCGACGGCGGCAACGGCATGGCCGGCCCGATGGTCGGCCCGCTGCTGGAGCATCTGGGGCTGGAGCTGCTGCCGGCCTACTGGACGCCGGACGGGACGTTCCCCGACCATGAGCCCAACCCACTGCTGCCCGAGAACCGCGAGTTCATCATGCGCGAGGTCGTCGCGCAGGAGGCAGACCTTGGGATCGCGTGGGACGGCGACGCCGACCGCTGCTTCTTCATCGACGACACGGGCACGTTCGTCGACGGGGACTTCCTCACGACGCTGCTGGCCGAGACGCTGATGCGCAAGAGCCCGGGCGCGACGATCCTCTACGACGTGCGCGCCTCGCGCGCGGTCGCCGACACCGTCGAGCGGCTCGGGGGGCGGGCGCTCCCCAACCGCGTCGGCCACGCCTTCTTCAAGACGCGCATGCGCGAGGAGGACGCGATCTTCGGCGGCGAGGTCTCCGGCCACTACTACTTCCGCGACTTCTACTGCGCGGACTCGGGGACGATCCCCGCCTTGCTCGTGCTCGAGCTCGTCTCGGAGGCCGGCAGGCCGCTCAGCGAGCTCGTCGGCGGGCTGCGCGCGAAGTACTTCATCTCCGGGGAGATCAACTCCGAGGTCGCCGACGCGAACGCCAAGCTGGCGGAGATCGAGGCCCGCTACCGCGAGCAGGGCGCCCGGATCGGGCATCTGGACGGCGTCAGCGTCGACTTCGACGATTGGCACTTCAACGTGCGCCCGTCGAACACCGAGCCGCTGCTGCGCCTGTGCGTGGAATCGCTGGTGAGCCACGAGGACATGGAGCGCCGCCGCGACGAGGTCCTCAAGCTGATCCGCCGGCCATGAGCGCCGGGAGCTGGGACCCGGACAGCGCCCACGCCGCGCGCGCCGCCGCCCAGGGCATCCACTGCATCCCGGTCCCGACGCCGTTCGCGGTCGGGCGGGTCAACGTGTACCTGATCGAGGACGAGCCGCTGACCCTGCTCGACGCCGGCCCGAACTCCGGGCGGGCGCTCGACGCGCTGGAGACCGGGCTGGCGGCGCTGGGGCGCGGCGTCGAGGACCTCGAGCGGATCGTCATCAGCCACCAGCACATGGACCACCTGGGCCTCGTCGACATCCTCGCCCGGCGCTCGGGCGCCGAGGTCGCGGCCCTCGGCGCGCTGGCGCCCTGGCTGGCCCGCTACGGCGAGTTCCAGGACGCCGATGATGCGTTCGCCGAGGCGGTGATGGCGCGCAACGGCATCCCCGCCGAGACCCGCCTGGCGCTGCGCTCGGTCTCGCACGCCTTCCGCGGATGGGGCGCCAAGGCGACCGTCACGCTGCCGCTCGGCGAGGGCGACGTGCTGGCGTTCCGCGACCGCCGCCTGCGCGTCCACCACCGGCCCGGCCACTCCCCCTCGGACACGATCTTCCACGACCCCGAGCGCCGCACGCTGCTGGCCGCCGACCACCTGATCAAGCACATCTCCTCAAACCCGCTCATCGCCCGCCCGCTCGACGCGCCGCTCGACGACCCGGACGTCGCCCAGGGGCTCGAGCGCCCGCAGTCGCTCGTCATCTACCTGCGCTCGCTGGCCCAGACACGCGCGATGGACGACGTCGAGCTCGTGCTTCCCGGGCACGGCGAGGCGTTCGCCGACCACCGCGCCCTGATCGACGAGCGCGTGCGCCTGCACGAGCGGCGCGCCGCGAAGATCCACCGCATGGTCGCCGAGGAGCCGCGCACCGCCTACGAGGTCGCGCAGCGCATGTGGGGCAACGTCGCCGTGACGCAGGCCTACCTGACGCTCTCGGAGGTGCTCGGGCACATGGACCTGCTGCTGGCCGACGGCTGCGTCCGGGAGATCGCCGACGCGGACGGCGTCGTGCGCTTCGAGAGCATCAGCGACCCCGCGCCCCGCGGGCGCTGAGCAGCATCCGGACGAGCTCGTCGAGCTCGCGAACGGTGCGCTCCCACGTGAAGGCCGCCGCCCGCTCCAGGCCGGCTGCGGCGAGGCGCTCGTCGCCGAGTGCCGCCTCGAGCGCGTCGGCGATCGCCTCCGGGGCGCCGGGATCGGCGTACCTCGCGGCGTCGGCGCACGTCTCCGGCAGCGCGCCGGCGCGCGCCGCGACGACCGGCGTCCCGCTCGCCATCGCCTCCACCGCGGTGAGGCCGAAGCCCTCGTGGCGCGAGGGCAGCACGAACGCCTCGGCGCCCGCGTAGACCCCGGGCAGCAGGGCGTCAGGGACGTGGCCCAGGGCGCGGAGCGGCGGCGGCCGCCCCTCGCGGAACTGCGGGCGGTTCCCGCCGGCGACCACGACCTCCACGCCTTGGCGCGCCAGGCGCCGGGCGGCCACGTCGAGCGCGGCGAGGTTCTTGCGCGCGGTGCGGCTCGCCACGGCGAGGACGTACGGACGATCGAGCCCGAGCGCCACGCGGGCGCTGCGGGCGTCGGCCCCCGGAGAGAAGCGCGCGTCGACGCCGCCCGGGATGACCACGACGCGCGCCGGGTCCACGCCGAGCAGCTCGACGAGCTCGGCGCGCGCGAACGCGCTGGGCGTGACGACGCGCACGGCGCCGCGCGCGATGCGCGGCAGGACGCGGCGCTGCCAGGCGACGTAGGCGCGCGAGTACCACGCCGGCTCGCGCAGCGCCGCGGCGTCGTGGATCACGACGAGGTTGCGCGGGAAGGCGACGGGCGCGAGGTTCGCTGGGTTCAGAAGCAGCTGCGCCCGCCGCGCGCGCAGCGGCAGCACCCCCTGCTCCCACGCGTGGCCGGCGCCGTGCGCGAGCGCCGCGGGCGGCTGCACGACGGCGTAGCGCGCAGGGTCGAGGCTCGGCAGGCGCACCGACAGCTCCCGCGCCCAGCGCTCGACGCCACCGAGCTCGGGGCGCATCGCGGCGCGCGCGTTCACCAGGACCGTCACGGGCGGCGAGTGTAGGCGCGGGCCGCGGCGGGGTATCGTCGCCCGTGTGGATGCAGCGGCGGTGGAGGCGGGGACCAGGCAGGCCGGCGCCGAGCTGGCGGCCGCGCTGCCGCACGGCCCGCGCGGACCACTGCGCGCGCTCGACGACCGCGCGATGGAGTTCGCCGCGCAGGACGCCGAGCTGCGCGCGGCCCTCTTCCGCTTCGTCGACGTCGTCCCGGCGTGCCGCTCGCTCGACGACCTCGCCCGCCATCTGACCGGGTTCCTCGACGATGTCGAGCAGCCGCCACCGTCGATCGCGGTCGCGATGCGGATGGGCGACTCGCGGGCCGGCCGCGCCGCGCTCGGCGCCGCGGCCGCCGCCGGAGTGCGGCGCATGGCGCACCGCTTCATCGTGGGCGAGACGCCCCGGGCCGCCCACGGGGTGCTCCGGGGGCTGTGGGAGGAGGGCGTCGCCTCCTCGGTCGACCTGCTCGGGGAGGCGACGGTCACGGCAGCCGAGGCCGACCGCTACGCCGCGCGCTGCGCCGCGGCGCTCGACGACCTCGCCGAGCTCTACGCGCCGCTCCCGCCGCGCCCGCTGCTCGAGCGGGACGCCGCCGGCCCGACCCCCCGCGTGAACCTGTCCGTGAAGGTCTCGGCGCTGACGCCGCTGCTGCGCCCCGACGCCCCCGAGCTCGGCACGCGCGACGCCGCCGTGCGCCTGCGCGGCCTGCTGCGGCGCGCGCGCGAGCTCGGGGCGCACCTGCACATCGACATGGAGTCCTTCGACTCGCGCGAGGCGGTGAGCGCGCTGGTGCTCGAGCTGCTGGGCGAGCCGGAGTTCCGCGACGGGCCGTCCGCGGGCGTCGTGCTGCAGGCCTATCTGCGCGAGTCGCCGGAGCTGCTCGAGCAGATCCTGGCCTGGACCGCCTCGGTCGAGCGCAGCACGCCGCTGACCGTGCGGCTCGTGAAGGGCGCCTACTGGGACCACGAGGTCGTCGAGGCGCGCCAGCACGGCTGGACGCCGCCGGTGTTCGAGGTCAAGGCCCAGTCCGACCGCAACTTCGAGGCCCTGACCGGCGCCCTGCTCGAAGCGCGCCCGCGCCTGCGGATCGCCATCGCCTCGCACAACCTGCGCTCCGTCGCCCACGCCATCGCCATCAACCGGGCGCTCGGCGGCGCGCCGCAGGACGTCGAGTTCCAGGTGCTGCGCGGCCTCGGCGACGACCTGCAGCGCGCGCTCGCCGGGACGGGGCACCGCGTGCGCACCTACTGCCCGGTCGGCGATCTCGTCGCCGGCATGGCCTACCTCGTGCGGCGGCTGCTCGAGAACACGAGCAACGAGAGCTTCCTCGCCGAGCAGGCCGCCGGCGTCCCCCTCGACGAGCTGCTCGCGGCGCCGTGAGGGTCACCTGAGCCGAGACCATGACGCTCCCGCCATTCCGCAACGAGCCGGTCCTCGAGCTACGACGCGCGCCGCAGCGGCAGCTGCTGCTCGACGCGCTGGGGGCGCTCGAACGCGAGCTCCCGCTGCGCGTGCCCGTCTGGATCGGGGACGAGCGACGCGAGGGCGAGGAGCTGCGCTCGACCGATCCCGGCGAACCGGAGCGCGCGGTGGCGCTCGCCGCGCAGGCCGGTGACGCGGACGTCGCGCGCGCCGTCGCCCTCGCCCGCGCGGCCGCGCCGCCCTGGGCGGCGACGCCGGCCGGCGAGCGCGCGGCCGCGCTGCTGCGCACGGCGGCGCTGCTGCGCGAGCGCCGGGCGCGACTCGCGGCACTGGCGGTGCGCGAGTGCGCCAAGCCGTGGGCCGAGGCCGACGCCGACGTGTGCGAGGCGATCGACTTCGTCGAGTACTACGCCCGCGGCGCGCTCGCGCTCGAACAGACGCCGCCGGAGCTCCTGCAGGTGCCGGGCGAGCGCAACGCCCTCGCCTACCGGGCGCGCGGTGTCGTGGCCGTGATCGCCCCATGGAACTTCCCGCTCGCCATCCCGCTCGGCATGACCTGCGCAGCGCTGGCGACCGGGAACGCCGTCGTTCTCAAGCCCGCCGAGCAGGCGCCCGGCTGCGCGCTCGAGCTCGTGCGCGCGCTGCGCGAGGGCGGCGTGCCCGGTGAGGTGATCGCGCTGCTGCCGGGCGCCGGCGAGGCCGGCGCGGCGCTGGTGCGCCATCGCGATGTTGCGACGGTCGCGTTCACCGGTTCGGTCGCGGTCGGCCTCGAGATCCTCGCCGCCGCGGCCGCGGTGCCGAAGGGCGGCGCGCATCTCAAGCGCGTGGTCGCCGAGCTGGGCGGCAAGAACTGCGTCATCGTCGACGCCGACGCCGACCTCGACGACGCGGTCCCCGGGATCGTGCGCTCGGCCTTCGACTATGCCGGCCAGAAGTGCTCGGCCGCCTCGCGCGTGCTCGTGC
This sequence comes from Solirubrobacteraceae bacterium, assembly GCA_035542555.1. Classification (GTDB taxonomy): domain Bacteria; phylum Actinomycetota; class Thermoleophilia; order Solirubrobacterales; family Solirubrobacteraceae; genus F1-60-MAGs163. Next base: position 7,818 of record DATKLF010000025.1, read on the forward strand.
ACGAGGCGGTCGCCGACGCGCTGCTCGAGCGGCTGGCCGGCGCGGTCGACGTGCTGGTCGTCGGGCAGGCCGACACGTTCGGCACCGCGGTTCCGCCGGTGATCGAGCGCGCCGCGCAGGAGCGGGTCGCCCGCTACGCGCAGCTCGCCTCCTCGACCGGGCGCGTGCCGACCTCGGCGGGTCCTGTTCCCGCCGACGGCTGGTTCTGCGCCCCGGTCGTCGCCTGCGACCTGCCGGCGGACTCGCCGGTGCTGCACGAGGAGATCTTCGGGCCGCTGCTCGCGGTCGAGCGCGTGACCGGCGTCGATGCCGCCTGCGACCGCGTCGACGAGCTCAGCTACGCGCTGACCGGCGGGCTGTACTGCCGCAACCCGCACACGGTCGAGCGTGTCGTGCGCCGCTCACCGGTCGGCAACCTCTACGTCAACCGCCCGGTCACCGGCGCGATGGTCGGGCGCCAGCCGTTCGGCGGCAACCGCCTGTCGGGCACCGGCTCGAAGGCGGGCGGCCCCGACTACCTGCTGCACTTCGTCGAGCCGCAGGTGGTGACCGAGAACACGATCAGGCACGGGCTGGTGATCTGAGCGATGGAGCAACGGGTGAGCCTCGTCACGCTGGGCGTCGGCGACCTGGCGCGGGCGCGGGCGTTCTACGAGGCGCTCGGCTGGCGCACCGGAGCCGGCCCGCACGACGACGTCGTCTTCTTCCAGGCCGGCGGGGCCGTCCTGGCCCTCTGGGGCCGCGACCAACTCGCACGCGACAGCGGCGTGCGCGACACCGGCGGCTGGGGCGGCGTCACGCTCGCGCACAACGTCGCCGGCCCCGGCGAGGTCGACGCGGTGCTCGAGCAGGCCCGCGCGGCGGGGGCGCGCATCGCGCGTGAGGGCGCACCGACGTTCTGGGGCGGCTACTCGGGCGTCTTCGTCGACCCCGACGGGCATCCGTGGGAGGTCGCCCACAACCCGCATTGGACGCTCGAGGAGGACGGCACGGTCCGTCTTGCGTGAGCGCCGCCCGTGCTACGCCGCCTGAGCGCGGCGCTCGGCCACCATCGCCAGGAACAGCTCGTGCAGGCGCGTGTCCGACCCGAGCTCCGGGTGGAAGGAGATCACGAGCAGCGTGCCCTGCCGTGCAGCGACCGGATGGCCGTCGACGCTGGCGAGCACCTGGACGCCAGGGCCGTGCTCGGCGATCCACGGCGCGCGGATGAACACCGCGCGGACCGGGCCGCCCGCCAGGCCGAAGTCGAGCTCCTCCTCGAAGCTGTGCACCTGGCGGCCGAAGGCGTTGCGCTCGGCGAGGATGTCCATCAGCCCCAGGTGCGCGCGGTCGAGGATGATGAGGCCGGCGCAGGTGCCGAAGATCGGGTGCCCGGCCGCGTGGAACGCGCGCAGCGGCTCGGCCAGGCCCTCGCGCGCGATGCCGAGCGTCATCGTGGTCGACTCGCCGCCGGGCAGCACGAGCCCGTCGAGCCCCTCGAGGTCGGCGGGGACGCGCACCTCACGGGCGTCGGCGCCCAGCGCGCGCAGCATCCGGCAGTGCGCCTCGAACCCGCCCTGCAGCGCGAGCACGCCGACGCGCGGCCCGGCGCCGGCGGCGGCGCTCACCAGCCGCGGCCCGAGAGGAGCTGCTGCTCGTCGAGCTTGCGCGCCTCGAGGCTCTGCATGGCGCGGCCCAGGCCGCGCGAGGCGCTCAGCACGCGCGCCGGATCGCGGTAGTGCGTGGTGGCCTCGACGATCGCCGCGGCGCGCCGCTCCGGGTCGTCGCTCTTGAAGATGCCCGAGCCGACGAACACGCCCTCGGCGCCGAGCTTCATCACGAGCGCGGCGTCCGCGGGGGTCGCGATCCCGCCGGCGCAGAACAGCACGACGGGCAGCTTCCCGTGCTCGGCGACCGAACGCACGAGCTCGAGCGGCGCGCCGAGCTCCTTGGCGCTGGTCGCCAGCTCGGCGTCATCGAGCGTCCCCAGGCGGCGGATCTCGCCGGTGATCGTGCGCAGGTGGCGGACCGCCTCGACGATGTCGCCCGTGCCGGCCTCGCCCTTGGAGCGGATCATGGCCGCGCCCTCGCCGATGCGCCGCAGCGCCTCGCCGAGGTTCGTCGCGCCGCAGACGAACGGCACCTTGAACGGCCACTTGTCGATGTGGTTCGCCTCGTCGGCGGGGGTCAGCACCTCGGACTCGTCGATGTAGTCGACCTCCAGCGCCTCCAGCACCTCGGCCTCGGCGAAGTGGCCGATGCGGGCCTTGGCCATCACCGGGATCGTCACGGCCGCCTGGATGCCCTCGATCATCTCCGGGTCGGACATGCGCGCCACGCCGCCGTCGCGACGGATGTCGGACGGCACGCGCTCCAGCGCCATCACGGCGCACGCGCCCGCCGCCTCGGCGATCTTCGCCTGCTCGGCGTCCACGACGTCCATGATCACGCCGCCCTTGAGCATCTCTGCCAGGCCGGCCTTGACGGTGAAGGTGGCTTCGTCGCGCATCCCGTCAAGTGTACGAACGCCGCGCGCGACGCGATGGCGCGCACGCCCGCGTGCGCTGCGCCACATCGAACGTCCGCCGAGGCCGCCCCCACCCCCCGAGCGTCCCTCGCTGCCGCCCATACGGGGCCGCCAGGGACGCTCGATGGGTGGGACGGGCGCCTACTTCAGGCGGAAGGCCTTGATGCGGTCGGCGTAGCGCTCCTGGTCGCGGCTGTAGACGCCGTAGGCGAGCGCCTGGATGACGCTCAGCAGCGCGGTGTGGGAGCGCACGTACGCCGGACTGTTCGACGAGTAGTAGAGCTGCACGTGCGCGAGCTTGGCGACGTCCGAGAGCGTCGCGTCGGTGATCGCGATCGTGCGCGCCTTGCGGTGGCGGGCGATCTTCATCGCGCGCACGACGAGCGGGTGCGGCCGGCCGGCGGAGAGCCCGACGACGAGCGTGCCCTCGTCGATCCGTCCGAGCCGGCTGAGCGCCTCCTGCGACGGGCTGGCGACGATGTCGGCCTGGATGTCGAGCAGCATCAGCAGGTGGCGCAGGTAGCTTGCGAAGAACGCCATCTGGTCGGTGCCGACGACGAGCACGCGCGTGGAGTCGGCGATCGCCTCGATGCACGCCTCGACGTCGCTGCGCGAGACCTTGCGCGCGGTCTCCTCAACGTTCACGTGGTCGGCGGCGATCGCCGTCTCGAACTCGTTCTGGTCGAGCGAGAAGAGCGGCTGGTCGGAGACCGCGCCGCCGCCCGCCTGCCCCGCTGCCACGCGGCGGCGGTACTCCTCGCGCGCCGAGGACTGCAGCTCCGGGAAGCCCTCGAACCCCAGGGCCTGCGAGAAGCGCACGACGGTCGAGCTGGACGTGTTCGCGCGCCTGGCGAGCTCCTCGGCCGTCTGGAAGGCGACGTCGTCGAGGTGGTCGACGATGTACTGCGCGACGTCCTTCTGCGAGCGCGAGAACTCGTCGAAGCGCGCCTGGATGTACGCGGAGAGGGATTGATGGCCGCTGGCCTCGTGGGGCGCGGCAGGGGTCGAGGATGCGGTGCGCTTCATGGGCATCGCTGGTTTCGACGGCTGGCCGCCCGCTTCCTGCTCGGCGGCCTGGGAGGATCCGCGGCCGATGCCCCACGACCCCTGGCAGCTCTCGCTCGCCGCCCCGCTCCCAGCCGCCGTCCGCCCTGGACGGGGGCTGCTGCTGCCGCTCGCCGGGCGCTGTTCGCACCACGGCACCGGCGCGCGGGTGGCGCTCGCCGCCGGCCCGGGCCCGGCGGGCGAGGCCGACGCCTGGGCCATGCCCGTGGCCACCGGCGGCGGGGTGCTCGCCGACGCCTTCTGGGGCCTCGCTGCGCTCGGCCCGGTCACCGCGCCGAACGAGGCCGAGGTGCGCGTCAGCGCCCACGCGCCTGGCGGCGCGCGCCTGGAGCGCATCGTGGGCCGCCTGCGGCTCGAGCCCGAGCCCGAGCCGCACCCCGGGCCCGCGGGTGACGCGCAGCTCGTCGCGGTCTGCATGGCCACCTGCGACCCGCAGCCCGCGCTGCTGGCCGCCCAGATCGCCTCGCTGCGCGCCCAGCGCCACGAGCGCTGGGTCTGCGTCATCTGCGACGACGCCTCCTCGCCGGCCGGCCTGGCAGCCGTGCGACGCGAGATCGCCGGCGACGGGCGCTTCGCGCTGATCGAGGGCCGCGAGCGCGCGGGGGCCTACCGGACGTTCGAGCGCTGCCTGCGCCACGTCCCCGACGGCGCCGGCGTCGTCGCCCTCTGCGACCAGGACGACCGCTGGCACCCGGACAAGCTCGGTCGTCTGCTCGCCGCCCTGGGCCCCGGCGTGCAGCTCGCCCACAGCGACGTGCGGCTCGTCGACCCCGCCGGAAGGGTGCTCGCACCCACCTATTGGACCGACCGCACGCGCTCGGAGGAGGACATCGCCGACCTGCTGCTCGCGAACACCGTCACAGGCATGGCGTCGCTCTTCCGACGTGAGCTGCTCGACGCCGTGCTCCCGCTGCCCGCGCCGCTCGGCCCCGACGCGTTCCACGATCACTGGATCGCGCTCATCGCCGCCGCGCGCGGGCGCATCGCCTGGGTCGGCCAGCCGCTCGCCGACTATGTCCAGCACGATGCCAACGTGCTCGGGCACCGCGGCCGCCGTGTGGAGCGGTCGACCGCTTCGCGCTGGGAGCGCTGGCAGGGTTCGTACGTCGACCTGCTGTTCCCTCGGCGGGCGCTCGCCGCGACGCTCCTGCTGCGCTGCGGCGCCGACCTGGACGCCCGGCGGCGCCGCGATCTCGCACGGATCGCCGCGCCGACGCCCGCCCATCTCGCCGCCGCCGCGCTGCGCGCCCCCGCGCGCAGGCGCCGCACGCTCGGGCACGAGTGGCGCATGCTGCGCGGCGAGCTGTGGCGCGCCCGCGCGCACGCGCGGCCCGGGCCAGCCGTCGCGCTGCGGCGCGACCTCGCGGACCTCATGGCCCCGATCACGTAGCCTCGCGGGATGCCCGACCGCATCGAGCTCGCGCCGGCCCAGATCGAGTCGCTGATCGGCGCCGCGGCGCTTGAGGGCCTTCGCCACGAGACGCCGCACGCCGAGCGCGAGCGCTCGCTCGGCCAGGCGGCCACCGCCCTGGACGCGCTCTGCGGCCTGGCCGACCGCGAGGGCGCCGGGAGCGTGTGGGACGTGCTCGCCGAGCTCGACCGCGCGCAGCTCCTGGCGTTCGCGACGTTCGCGGTCGTCGAGCTCGCCGGGACGTCGTTCAGCGCCCGCTCGAGTTGACTGACCAGTCGGTCAGTTAGACTGGGGCAATGAGCGCCACCACCGAGTCGCACACCGCGGCGGACCCCGCCACTACACCCTTCTCGCTCCAGCTCAGTGACGAGCAGCGCGACGTCCGCGACTGGGTCCGCGGCTTCGCCGAGGGCGTCGTGCGCCCCGCCGCCCACGAATGGGACGAGCGCGAGGAGACGCCCTGGCCGATCATCCAGGAGGCCGCGAAGATCGGCCTCTACGGCTACGAGGCCATGGGCCAGTTCATCTCCGATCCGACGGGGCTGACGATGCCGATCGTCAGCGAGGAGCTCTTCTGGGGCGACGCCGGGATCGGCATGGCGATCTTCGGCACGTCGCTCGCGGCGGCCGCGATCTTCGGGCAGGGCACGCCTGAGCAGATCGGCGCGTGGATCCCCGCCTGCTACGGGACCGCCGACGAGCCGGCGGTCGCCGCCTTCTGCGTCAGCGAGCCCGACGCCGGCTCGGACGTCTCGTCGCTGCGCACACGCGCGCGGTGGGACGCGGCCGCCGGAGAATGGGTCATCAACGGAACGAAGGCCTGGGCGACCAACGGCGGCATCGCCGGCGTCCACGTGGTCGTCGCCTCCATCGACCCGGAGCTCGGCGCGCGCGGCCAGGCCGCGTTCGTCGTCCCGCCCGGCACCCCGGGCCTCAGCCAGGGCGTGAAGGTCCGCAAGCACGGCCTGCGCGCCTCGCACACCGCCGAGGTCGTCCTTGACGACGTGCGCCTGCCCGCGGAGCTCGTGCTCGGCGGCAAGGAGCGCCTCGATGAGCGCCTCGCCCGCGCGCGTGAGGGCCGCAGCGCTCGCAGCCAGGCGGCGATGAGCACGTTCGAGGCCACGCGCCCGACGGTCGGCGCCCAGGCCGTGGGGATCGCGCGGGCCGCCTACGAGTACGCGCTGGACTACGCCCGCACGCGCGAGCAGTTCGGGCGACCGATCATCGAGAACCAGGCGATCGCGTTCATGCTCGCCGACATGAAGATGGAGATCGACGCTGCCCGCCTGCTGGTCTGGCGCGCGTCATGGATGGCCCGAACCGGGCAGCGATTCGAGCACGCCGAGGGCTCGATGAGCAAGCTCAAGGCCGGCGAGGTCGCCGTGTGGGCGACCGAGCGCGCGATCCAGATCCTCGGGGGCAACGGGCACGCGCGGGAGTACCCGGTGGAGCGCTGGCACCGCGACGCGAAGATCTACACGATCTTCGAGGGGACCTCGGAGATCCAGCGGCTCGTGATCGCGCGCGCGATCTCAGGCGTTCACATCCGCTGAGCGGCGCGGCAGGAGACTGCCGCCACACCCCGAAAAGCGGCGCAGTCACGTCCGGCGTCTCGGCGGCGGACATCACTGCAACGAAAGGGTCGACACATGAGTGACGACAGCGGCCCCGGCGGCTGGTGGGTCTTCGCCGGGATCCTGCTCGCGATTATGGGTGTCCTCAACATCATCTGGGGCATCGGCGCGATCAGCAATTCGAAGTTCTTCATCGCCGACCAGAAGTACATCATCAGCAGCCTGCACACCTGGGGCTGGGCCACGCTCGTCCTCGGCGCGCTGGAGCTGATCGCCGCCTTCTCGCTGTTCTCCGGCGGCGGCTTCGGTCGCTGGCTCGGGATCTTCGCCGCGGCGCTGACGTCGATCAGCGCGCTGCTCTCGATCCCCGCCTACCCGTTCTGGTCGCTGTGCGTCTTCGCGCTCGCGATCATCATCATCTACGAGCTGGCGAAGGGCCCGGCCAACAGGTCGACGGCCTGAGCCGCCGGCTCTGCAGACACACGGCAGGACCTGAGGGCCCCGGGCGACCGGGGCCCTTCGTTCTGCGTACGGTGCGCTTGGTGCAGTCTGCGCCCGCCCCCCCATCTCCGATCGCCGATCGCTTCGCCATCGCCGCCGCCGCCGCGCGCGGGCTCACACGCTGGCGCAACGCCGAGGACCGGCGCCGCAGCCGCGCGGCGATCGACGCGATCGCCGGCCAGGTCCGCGGCCGCGACGCCCTCGCGCTCTCGCACCTCGCCGAGTCCGAGGCCCGGGAGGCGTTCATCCACCGGCCGTGGATGGCCGCCGGCATCCCGCTCACCGGAGCGGACGAGCTGCGCGCGGCGCTCTGCGGCGGGCGAGGCGTACTGGCGAGCTACTGCCATCTCGGGCCGTTCGCCGGCATCGGCGTGACGATCGCCGAGCACGCCGGCGACGTGCACCAGGTCATCGGCCCGTGGCTGCTCGAGCCCCAGCGCGGCCCGGCCGAGCGGCGCCGCCGCGCGTGGCTCTCGATGTTCGACGCGGCCGGCGTGCCGATGATCGTCGCCACCGGCTGCTTCCCCGCGGTGCTGGAGCGCCTGCGCAGCGGTGCCGTCGTCGTCATGGCGTTCGACTGGCCCGGATCCACGGAGACGATGTTCCTCGGCCGGCCGGCGATGCTGGTCTCGGGCACGGCGCGCCTGGCCGTCGAGGCCGACGCGCTCGTCGTTCCCGTCGCGCGGTCGTTCAGGGGCCTGCGCCTGCGCACGGTCGCCGGTCCGCCACTCGACCCCCGCCGGCACAGCGGCTGGCGCGACCTGCATGCGGCGCTCGCTGCGCGTCACGGCCGCTGGATCCTCGAGCGACCCGGGGCGCTCGAGGACCCGCGCCGGCCCGGCGCGTGGGGCGCGACCGCCGGCTCCGACCGCTGGGGCGCCCCTTCCGGGGCCTGAGCGCCCCCCGCGGCTGGCCCAACCGTGTCGCCATCGGGGTTCCAGATGGGCCGGCCAGGACTCGAACCTGGATCGGACGGGTTATGAGCCCGCTGCTCTGGCCATTGAGCTACCGGCCCGGCGCGCATCCTCGCACGCGGCCCGCGCTCAGCCGCGCTCGGTGACCTTGGCGACAGCGCGCTCGAGCTCGGCGGCCGAGAAGGCGCCTTCGATCCGCTCGGCGACGCGGCCGCGGCGGTCGAGGACGAAGAGCCAGGGCTCCGTCGGCAGGCGGTAGGCGGCCGGCTGGGGCCGCAGCCCCTGGTCGATGCGGTTCTCGCGGTAGATCTCGTTGTGGATGAACGCGATCTGCCGGTCCCCGACCTCGTTGCGCACCTCCTCCATGACGTCCACCACCGGACCGCAGACACGGCTCTGGCAGAGGGCCGGCGTCGCGAACAGCAGTGCGACCGGCTTGCGGCCGTAGACCGTCGCGAGGTCCGTCGTGAGGAGGTCGGTCGCAGCCGGCGAGCGCGTGTCGATGCGCGCGGCGTCGCCCCCCACCGAGGCGAGGGTCGGGGTGTGGAGGAGCGGGGCCCGGGCGCCCACCGCGGGCGGGAGGCCCGGGCTCGGGTCGCTGACCTGCGCGGGCACCGAGGTCGTCGTCACGGCGCGCCCGTCGAGCTCGGCGATCGCGGTGACGCGGAAGCGCCCGGTGCGCGCAAAGGGAAGCTCGGCGACGTAGACGCTCTTCGCCGCATCGGGGTCGACCTGGGTCGTGCGGCTCTCGAACTGCGGGCGCACGGCGAGGCTCTCGCTGTGGGCGACGTACGGCCCGCGCAGCCCGGTGCCGTCGCCGTTGGAGACGTAGAGCGCCACGGGCGCCTCGGCGAGCTGCTTGCGCGCGGCGTCGAACAGCGCGAAGCCGTAGCGGTTGCGGCCCGGCTGGAGGACCGAGACGCTGGGCGCGAGCTCGAGGCCCTCGGGGACGCCGGTCTTGAGCTCGCTGAGCACCTTGCCGCCGGCCGACGGGAACGACACCGGCGTGGCGGTCGCCGTCGCAGTCGCGGCGCTGGACACGGTCGCCGGGACGGCGATCTGCGAGGTCGCGGTGGGCCGGGAGCTGCCCCCGCAGCCTGCGACGAGCCCGGCCGCGAGCGCGAGAAGGACGGCGAGCGAGCGACGCACGCTGCCGCAGTGTAGGTACCGCCCTGCCGCCGTGAGCCGGTTGCCCGGCGGGGTGTGATGGGATGTCGCCGGACCACCACACCGAGGAGACGAGGAGCACCATGGCGGAGCGGGCGGCGATCGTGACGGGGGCGTCGAGCGGGATCGGGCTGGCGATCGCGCACATGCTGGGCGAGGAGGGCTATTGCCTGACGGTGGCCGCCCGGCGACCAGAGAAGCTCGAGGACGCGGCCGTCGGGCTGGTTGACAAAGGCTACGACGTCCAGCACATCGCCGGAAACCTCGGCGATGAGGAGACGATCGCCGGCGTCGTGCGCCGGCATGAGGAGCGCTTCGGGCGCCTCGACGTGCTCGTGAACAACGCAGGAGTCGGCATGGGCGAGACCGTCGACGAGCTCACCACGAAGAAGGTCGACATCCAGCTCGCGACGAACCTGCGCTCGATCTTCCTCTTCTACCGCCAGGCGATGCCCATGCTGCGCAAGGCCGGCGCCGAGCACCGCGGCGCGCTGGTCGTCAACACCGCGTCGATCTCGGGGATCCGCGGCGAGGCGTGGCTCTCGGTGTACTCGGCGACCAAGCACGGCGTCGTCGGCTTCACCGAGGCGATGAACAAGGAGCTCGGCTCGGCGGGGATCAAGAACACGGCGCTCTGCCCCGGGTTCGTCGACACGCCGATGACCGACTTCGTCAAGGAGCACGTCCCAGCCGAGACGATGATCCAGCCGACCGACATCTCGGAGTCCGTGCGCTACCTGCTCCGGACCTCCGCGGGGTGCGTCGTGCCCGAGATCCGCTTCGAGCAGCCGGGTGGCGGGCTGCTCCCGGGCACGGACTGAGCCGATGAAGCTCGGGGTGCACATCGGCTACTGGGGCCTCGGGCTGACGAGCGAGGATCAGCTCGCCATCGTCCGGGAGGCCGAGCAGCTCGGCTACGACTCGGTGTGGACGGCGGAGGCCTATGGCTCGGACTGCGCGACGGTGCTCGGCTGGCTCGCGGGTCAGACGACCCGGATCCGCCTCGGCGCCGGGATCTTCCAGATTCCGGGCCGCTCGGCGACGATGACCGCGATGACGGCCGCGACGCTCGACCAGCTCTCCGGCGGGCGCATGATCCTCGGAGTCGGCACGTCGGGCCCACAGGTCAGCGAGGGCTGGCACGGCGTGCGCTTCGCCCGCCAGCTCGCTCGCACGCGCGACTACGTCGGCGTGCTGCGCATGGCGCTCGCGCGCGAGCGCGTCGAGTACCACGGCGAGACGCTCGACCTCCCGCTCCCCGACGGCCCCGGCAAGGCGCTGAAGCTCACGATCGCCCCGGTCCAGGAGCGCATGTCCATCTACATCGCGGCGATCGGACCGAAGAACACGCAGCTGGCCGGCGAGATCGCCGACGGGGTGATCCCGACGATGTTCTCCCCCGACCACGTGTCGGTGATGCGCGACGAGCTCCAGGTGGGCGTCGAGCGGGCCGGCGGCGGCAAGACGCTCGCGGACGTCGAGATCGCACCCGGCGTGCAGGCGTATGTAGGCGACGACCCAGGCGCCGCGCGCGACCTGATGCGCCCATTCCTCGCGCTCTACATCGGGGGGATGGGCTCGCGTGAGCAGAACTTCTACAACCGGCTCGCCGCCCGCTACGGCTTCGAGGATGCGGCACGCACGGTGCAGGACCTCTACCTCGAGGGCCGCAAGGACGAAGCCATGGCGGCGATCCCCGACGAGCTCATCGACACGGTCTCGCTGTGCGGCACGCGCGAGCAGGTGCGCGACCGCCTTGCGGCCTACCGCGAGGCGGGGGTCGGGACGCTCGCCGTCACGCCGATGGCCTTCACGCGCGAGGACCGGATCCACCAGCTGCGCCTCATTGCCGAGCTCAACGCC
>DATKLF010000026.1:0-7839 GCA_035542555.1 Solirubrobacteraceae bacterium
GCCCCCAAGCGCCGGTGAGCGAGCTCGAGATCCTCCGCGGCAGCGTCGTCGATGCGGACGCTGAGGCGATCGTCAACGCCGCGAACAGCCACCTGGCCCACGCCGGCGGCCTCGCGCGCGCGATCGCGCAGGCCGCCGGCCCTGAGCTGCAGCGCGCGTGCGACGCGATCGCCGAGGTGCCGACCGGCACGGCGGTCGCGACGACCGCAGGCCGGCTCAGAGCCCGCTGGGTGATCCACGCCGTGGGCCCGATCTGGAGCGGGGGCGACGCGGGGGAGCCCGAGCTGCTCGCGGGCGCCTACCGCTCGGCGATCGAGGTCGCCGCGCAGATCGGGGCGCGGTCCATCGCGTTCCCATCGCTCTCGACCGGCATCTTCGGCTACCCGCTCGAGCTTGCGGCGCCGATCGCCGTCGCGTCCGTGCGCACGGCCTGGGCGCAGCACGCCGGCCGGATCGACGCGATCGCCTTCCACCTCTTCACCGAGCGCGAGTACGAGGCGTTCAGCGCCGCCGCCGCATGACGGGCATCGGCGTCTTCGCGGCGGTCGTGCTGCTGTTCGCGCTGGTCTCGGGCCGCCTGCGCGGGTCGCCGGTCTCGCCGCCGCTCGTGTTCGCCGCCGCCGGCGCGCTCGTCGCGCTCGTGGGCGGCGCGAACCTGACCCTCGAAAGCCTCGGCGGCACGGCGGAAGAGGCGATCCTCACGGTCGCCGAGCTCGCGCTCGCGCTCGTGCTCTTCGCCGACGCGGCGTCGATCGGGCTGCGCCAGGTCGCGGGCCGCAGCGGCCTGCCCGGGCGCCTGCTCACCATCGGGCTGCCGCTCACGATCGCCGCCGGTGCGCTCGCCGCCACCGGCCTGCTCGGCGACCTGGACACCTGGGAGTGCGTGCTCGTCGCGGCACTGCTCGCGCCGACCGACGCGGCACTCGCCCGCCCGGTCATGCAGGACCCGCGGGTGCCCAAGCGCGTGCGCGAGGCGCTCGACGTGGAGGCCGGACTGAACGACGGGATCTGCGTGCCGGTCGTGACGTTCGCCGTGGCGGGCGTCGTCTCGGTCGCCGGGACGCCGGAGACCTCGCTCGCGCACGAGGCGCTCAAGACGCTCGTCGGGGGCACGCTTGTCGGCTTCGGCGCAGGCTGGCTGGGCGGGCGGCTCGTGCGGGCGGCCCGAGCGCGCGGCGCGATGGACGAGGACGCCGAGCCGCTGGTGGTCGCCGCGCTCGCCGTCGCGACCTTCTACGCGGCCGACTCGTGGGGCGCGAGTGGCTTCATCGCCGCCTACATCGCCGGCCTCGTGGCCGCCTCCTCGCTGGGCGAGCGTCGGCACTCGCTGCTGCGCTTCACCGAGCAGGACGGCGCGCTGCTCGCCTACGCCGTGTTCTTCATCTTCGGCATCCTCGCCGAGAGCGCCCTGGCGCACGTCACCTGGAGCGAGGCGCTCTACGCGCTGCTCAGCCTCACCGTGATCCGCATGGTGCCCGTCGCGCTGGCGCTCACCGGGAGCGGCCTGCGCCCGCCGACCGTGGCGTTCATGGGCTGGTTCGGCCCGCGCGGCATCGCGAGCATCGCGCTGATGTTCGTCGTGCTCGCCAAGGACGTCGAGATCCCGGGCATCAAGACGGTCGGCATCACCGTCGTCATGACCGTCGCGCTGAGCATCGTGCTGCACGGCCTGAGCGCGCCGTGGCTGACGGCGCGCTACGGGCGCTGGGCGACGGGGACGAACCGCGCTTCGGGCTGAGCGAGGAGGTGGTCGAGCCAGCGCCGGGCCGGCGCCGGCAACGGCTCACCCGCGCGCCCGACGATGTACCAGGGGCGGCTCATCGGCGTGCCCGGCGCGGCAACCCGGACGAGCGCGCGCATGGCGAGCGCCTCCTCGGCCGCCTCGCGCGGCAGCAGCGCGACCCCGACCCCTGCTTCGGCGGCCTTCTGGATCGCCGCGTTGGAGCCGATCACCGCGCGCGCGGGCTCGATCCCGAGCTGCGCGATGACCTCCTCGGCCGAAGCACGCGTCCCGGACCCGGGCTCGCGGACCAGCCACGTCGCGTCGGCCAGGCGCCGGGCCCAGACGGTGCCCGGGCGGCAGACGAGCACGAGCTCGTTCGGGCGCTCGGCCAGGACCGTGAACTCGCCGGAGGCGGGCGGGCGCCCCGTGACGGCGAGGTCGATCGCGCGGGCGTTGAGCAGCTGCCAGATGCGCGCGCGGTTGCCGACCTCGAGCTCGATCCCGATGCGCGGGCGCAGCTCGTTGACGTGCACGAGCAACTGTCCGACGAGGTGCTGCGCCGCAGCGGTCACGACGCCCAGGTGCACGGTCGCCTGCTCACCCGCGCCCTGCCCCTCGACGGCCGCGACCGCCTCGCTCACGAGCCCGAGGATCTGCCGCGCATAGCGCGCGAGCGTCTCGCCCTCCTGCGTGAGCACGACGCCGCGGCCCGCACGCGCCAGGAGCTTCGTTCCGACCTGGCGCTCGAGCGCGGCGACGGAGGCCGAGACGGCCGGTTGGGTCACGACGAGCTGCTCTGCAGCGGCGCCGACCGACCCCGTCTCGGCCACCGCGACGAGCACCTCGAGCTGATGCAGGGTCAACACATCAATTCGACGTTATCAGTGGCACGAAAGACTGCATTGACCGGGGTAGCGCGCCGCGCGCAGAATGGCCCGGCGCGCCTCCCCCGACCCCCCGGGCGCGCAGGAGAGAGAGGACATGCCGCGCATGCACCCCGGCCGGGAAGGGGGCCTGCCGTGATCGCCACGCACACGAACGGCGGGACGCCCGCCGAGCTCGAGGACCTCGTCGATCGCCTCGCCGAGCCGCAGAAGCTCGCGGCGCTCAACTCGCTCGTCGACAACCTTGAGCTGATCGCCGTGATCGTCGCCGGCCTCGACGGACTGGCGCGCAAGGGCGACACGATCGCCGACACGGTCACCGAGGTCATCGGCCAGGTGCGCGCCGCGACCCGCGCGACCGGGATGGACCCGCGCGAGACGACCGAGCAGCTCGCGACGCTGATCCCCACGCTCGCGGAGGCCGCGCCGGCGATCCACCGCGTCGCGAGCTCGGCGATCGTCCACGAGGACGCGGTCGCGGTCGTCGGCGAGGCCAGTGAGGCGCTGATCGAGGGCTATGAGAACGCGAGCTCACGCGGGACGAAGCTGGGGGCCGTCGGCCTGCTGAAGGCCACCGGCGACGCAGACGTGCAGCGCGGCCTGGGCTTCCTCGTCGAGGTCGCCCGCGTCCTCGGCCGCAAGCTCGCCGAGCCCGTCCCGCAGGAGACCGCCGCGGCCGCCCGCGCCGCTGAAACCTAGGAGGAAGCGACCCATGGCAACACTCCTCTGGCTCCAGGCCGGAGCCTGCAGCGGCAACACGATCTCGCTGCTGAACGCCGACGAGCCGACGGTCGTCGACCTGCTCACCGACTTCGGCGTGGAACTGCTCTGGCACCCGTCGCTGGGGCCGGAGCTCGGCGAGGCGGTGCAGGCGATCCTGCGCGACCTCGTCAGCGGCGAGCGCCCGCTCGACATCCTCGTGATCGAGGGGACCGTCGTGAAGGGCCCGAACGGGACGGGGCGGATGGACATGTTCGCCGGGCGCCCGATGACCGACTGGATCACCGACCTCTCGTCGGTCGCCTCGATCGTCGTCGGCGTCGGCGACTGCGCCGCCTTTGGCGGCCTGCCGACCGTCCCGCCGAACCCCACCGACTCGACCGGGCTGCAGTTCCACCGCGACGAGAAGGGCGGCTACCTGGGCGCCGACTGGGTGAGCAAGGCGGGCCTGCCGGTGATCAACATCCCCGGCTGCCCGGCGCACCCCGACTGGATCAGCCAGGTCGTCATGGCCGTCGCCACCGGCCGCGCGGGCGACCTCGCGCTCGACGAGTACCACCGTCCCGCGACGCTGTTCACGACGTTCACGCACTCGGGCTGCACCCGCAACGGGTTCTTCGAGTACAAGCAGTCGACGATGGAGTTCGGGCAGGGCACCCGCACCGGCTGCCTCTTCTATGAGCTCGGGTGCCGCGGGCCGATGACGCACTCCTCGTGCAACCGGATCCTCTGGAACCGCCAGTCGTCCAAGACGCGCGCCGGCATGCCCTGCCTGGGCTGCACCGAGCCGCAGTTCCCGCACGACGACCTGATGCCCGGCACGGTCTTCAAGACCGTGAAGGTGTCCGGCGTCATCCCGCGCGACCTGCCCTCGGAAGCCGACTACCTGACGTACCTCGCCGCTGCGGCGGCCTCCCGCATCTCCGCCCCGCAGTGGGCGAAGGAAGACATGTTCGTGGTCTGAGGACCGCCGAGCGAGAAAGGACGCAAGAGAGCCATGGCAACGACCGGCGCCGCGATCGACCTCGAGGTCAGCCCGCTCGGGCGCGTCGAGGGCGACCTCGACCTGCGCGTGAAGATCACCGACGGCGTCGTCACCGACGCCTGGACCGAGGCCCTGATGTTCCGCGGCTTCGAGATCATCCTGCGCGGCAAGGACCCGCAGGCGGGCCTCATCATGACCCCGCGGATCTGCGGGATCTGCGGCGGCAGCCACCTGACGAAGGCCTGCTACGCGCTCGACACCGCGTGGAAGACGGTGCTGCCGCCGAACGCGATCCTGATCCGCAACATCGGGCAGGCGTGCGAGACGCTGCAGTCGATCCCGCGCTGGTTCTACGCGCTGTTCGCGATCGACCTCGTCAACAAGAAGTACGCGAAGGCCAAGGACTACGACGAGGCGATGCGCCGCTTCGCCCCGTTCGTCGGCGAGAGCTACGAGCACGGCGTGGTCACGGCCGGCAAGCCGGTCGAGGTCTATGCGATCTTCGGCGGCCAGTGGCCGCACTCGTCGTTCATGATCCCCGGCGGCGTGATGTGCGCCCCGACGCTCACCGACATCACGCGCTCGATCGCGATCCTCGACTACTGGCGGCGCGAGTGGCTCGAGGGCCGGCTGCTCGGCTGCTCGGTCGAGCGCTACCTGGAGAACAAGACCTGGGAGGACCTGCTCGCCTGGTGCGACGAGAACGAGTCCCAGCACGAGTCCGACCTCGCGTTCTTCATCCGCTACGCGCGCGACATCGGCCTGGACACCTACGGGGGCGGCTTCGGCAACTACCTGGCGATGGGCACGTTCTTCGAGCCGGCCCAGTATGCGACGCCGACGATCGAGGGGCGCAACGACGCGCTGATCACGCGCGCCGGCGTGTACGCGGGCGGCGAGGATCACCAGTTCGACCACATGCGCGTCAGCGAGGACGTCAGCCACTCCTACTTCGAGGGCACCGGCTCGCTGCATCCGTGGGAGGGCGTGACCGAGCCGATCGACCCGGCCGAGGGGCGCAAGCAGGGCAAGTACACGTGGGCGAAGGCGCCGCGCTACGACGTCGAGGGCCTCGGGCACGTGCCGCTCGAGGTGGGGCCGCTCGCGCGCCAGGTCATCGCGGGCAACCCCGACCGCCAGCCCTGGCAGGCCTACGACCCGCTGATCCGCGACTGCCTGGGCAAGATCGGGCCGAGCATCTTCCTGCGCGTCCTGGCGCGCCTGCACGAGGCGCCGAAGTACTACGAGATGACCCGCAAATGGATCGACCAGATCGACCCGCACGAGCCCACCTACATCAAGCCCGTCGAGCGCGAGTCGGGCAAGGGCTTCGGCGCCACCGAGGCCGCGCGCGGGGCGCTCGCCGACTGGATCGTGCTCGAGGAGGGCAAGATCGCGAACTACCAGGTGATCACGCCGACCGCCTGGAACATCGGGCCCAAGGACGTCACCGAGCGCAACGGGCCGATGGAGCAGGGCTTCATCGGCGCGCCGGTCGAGGACATGCACGACCCGATCGAGCTCGGGCACGTCGCGCGCAGCTTCGACTCGTGCATCGTCTGCACCGTCCATGCCTACGACGGCAAGACGGGCAGGGAGATGGCGCGCTTCAACGTCGGGTCGGTGTAGTGGCCCGTCCGGCGGCCGAGCCCTGCACCGCCACCGCGCTCGTCGTCGGGTGCGGCAACCTGCTGCGCGGCGACGACGCGGTCGGCCCGGTGCTCGTGCGCCGGCTGCTGGAGCGCGGGCTGCCCGAGGGCGTCGAGGTCGCCGACGCCGGCACGTCCGGGATGGACGTCGCATTCCGCATGCGCGGCGCCCAGCGCGTGGTGGTCGTCGACGCGGCGACGAGCGGCGGCGAGCCCGGCGCGCTCTACCGCCTCGACGGCGCCGACGTCGAGCAGCTCCCGCCGCTCGAGGGCCTGAATCTCCACAGCTTCCGCTGGGACCACGCGCTGGCCTTCGGGCGCTGGCTGCTGAAGGACGAGTACCCCGCGGAGGTCGTCGTCTACCTCGTCGAGGCCGGTGGGCTGGAGCTCGGCGCGCCGCTGACGCCGGCGGTCGACCGGGCCGTCGACGCGCTCGCCGAGCGCCTGCTGGCGGCGGAGCTCGCGCCGTGATCACGATGAGCGAGCGCGAGCGCCCGTCCGCGCAGGGCGACGACGATGCGTTCGTCTCGGCCCAGGTCGTGCATGACCGCGGGCGCTGGGCGGTCGTCATCGACGTCGTCTTCCCCGACGGCGCGGTGCGCCACCACGTGAGCACCTACCACACCAAGGAGCGCGCCGAGCTCGCCGCAAGGTTCATGAAGGCAGCGGCCGATCGGCGCCCCGGCGGCCTGGGAGGGCCATGACCGTGACGACCGCCGCCCCGCCCGCCACGCTCCTGCGCCCGCAGCCGATCGGCGTCTTCGACGGCCCCGCGGGCCTCATCCTCGTCCCCGCCGGCGACGGCGTGGCGGACCTGCTCGGCGACCTGGCGCGCGGGCAGGTACCGCGCGAGTGGCCCGCGGCCGCCGCGCCGCTGGCGCTCGCGCTGGCCGGTGAGACCGACGCGGCGCTCGCGGCGCTGGGGGGCGCCGCGTGCGACCGCGTCAACCGGCTCGTCCTGCAGCCGACGCCCGAGCACCTGCAGGACGCGCGCGAGGCCGCGGCGGGCAGCGCCGAGCTGCAGGCCGTCGTCGCGGCGGCCGCCTTCGCCGCCGGGCTGGACGACCGCCCGCCCGCGCTCGAGGGCGCGGCGGGCGAGTTCGGCACGCTCGCGGCGACCGTGCGCGCCTCGGACGCGCTCGCCGCCGGCGATCAGCGCGCCGCGGTGCCGTGGCTCGAGCGCGCGTGCCTGCTGGCCGCCGGCGTGGGCCCGGCGCTCGAGGGCCGCGCGCTGGCGGCGCTCGCCGAGCTGCGCCACCGCGTCGAGGGCCCGACGCTCGAGGTCGCAAGCGCCTACGAGGCGGCCGAGCACGCGCTCGCGCCCACCGGCCTGGACGTCCTGCGCGCCGAGGTGCAGCTCCAGCGCGCCGGCGTGCTGCACGAGCTGTCGGCCGAGCAGCCCGGCCTGCTCGTGCAGGCGGTGCGCCTGTACCAGAGCGCGCTGATCGCGCTCGACGAGGCCGAGCATCCGGAGAGCTTCGCCTTCGCGAACATGAACATCGGCTTGGCGATGCTCGCGATGCCCGCCGTGCAGGCCTCCGACCAGGTGCGCCTCGGCGTTGCCGTCCAGTCGCTGCGCGCGGCGCTGCGCGTCTACACGCGCGAGTCGCACCCGGCGGAGTGGTCCAGCGGACGCCTGAACCTCGCCAACGCCCTGCAGTACCTGCCATCGCGCCACCGCGAGGACAACCTCGCCGAGGCCGTCGAGATCTACGAGGAGCTGCTCGAGGTGCGCTCCCCGCAGGACGATCCCGCGGCCTACGCGCGCGTGCTCGCCAACCAGGCCAACGCGCTCGCGCACCTGGGGATGTTCGACCCCGCGCGGGAGCGGTACACCGAGGCCCGGATATGGTTCGCGCGCCTCGGCGACGCCGACGC
>DATKLF010000027.1:0-15497 GCA_035542555.1 Solirubrobacteraceae bacterium
GCGCCCCAGCCGCCGTCCTCGACGGTCGTGGCGATCACGATCGGGCGCTTGGGGTCGGGGACGAAGGCGACATACCAGGACTGGTCGTTGAGGTGCCCGCTGCGCTGCGCGGTGCCGGTCTTGCCGAAGACCGGGTAGGCGCTCTGGTTCCACCCCGCGAAGACGTCGGCGGAGGTGCCGTCGCCCATCGTGGCCATGTGGAGGCCGTCGAGCACCGCCTGGCGGTCGGCGCCGTTGATCTGCACGTGGCGCGCGGGCGGCGTGTCGATCCCCTGAATCGGGCTGCCGGTGTCGCTCTGGATCGACAGGCCCAGGTGCGGGCGCACGACCGTCCCGCCGTTCTCCAGGGTGGCGTAGGCGACCGCCATCTGCAGCGGCGAGGCCTGCACGTCGCCCTGCCCCACCGCGAGCTGGATGTTGTCGCCGACCGACCACGGCCGCTTGTCCGAGTACAGGCAGTTCGGCGGGCACTGGTTGTGGTGCTTTTTCTCGTAGGCGACCTCCTTGGCGTCCTGGCGGGCGCGCCAAGCGCGGTCGGGGATCGTGCCGCCGGCCTCGCCGGGGAGGTCGATGCCCGTGGGGTGGTCGAGGCTGAGCTTGCGCGCCCACGTCTGGATCACGGGCCCGAGCGCGTTCGCCTCGCTGCCCAGGCGGTAGAAGAAGACGTCGGAGGAGATCTGCAGCGCGCGGCGCAGGGCGATCACGCCGTTGGCGACCTTCCCCGCGTTGTAGAACTTCTGCGTGCCGGCGACGAACACGCCGGGGTCGTCGACCGGGGTGTCGGGCGTGATGATCCCCCGCTCGAGCGCGGCGATCGCCGTGATCGGCTTGAACGTCGAGCCGGTCGGGTAGGCGCCGGCGATCGCGCGGTCGAAGGCGGGCGCGCCGGCCTGCGGGCCGAAGATCTGGTCGTAGCGCGCCTGTGTGATCGGCCGCGCCAGCACGTTCGGGTCGAAGGTCGGGAACGAGCCCATCGCCAGCACGCGCCCGTTGCGCGGGTCGAGCGCCACGAACGCGCCCGCGGTCCCCGTCCCGCTCCCGATCACGTTCTGCATCGCGGTCTGCCCGACGCGCTGCAGGCCCAGGTCGAGCGAGGTCCGCAGCTGGTCGCCCGGCTGCGGCTGCGTGGACAGACGCGAGCTCTTCGGCCGGCCGGAAGCGTCGACGGTGATCGACTGCACGCCGTCGGTGCCGCGCAGGTAGCGGTCGTACGTCTGCTCCAGGCCGCCCTGGCCGACGACCGCGCCCTGGCGCACGCCGCGGTAGGCCTGCGTGCCGAGCTCCTGCGGGCTGATCTGCCCCACGCTGCCGAGCAGCTGCGCGGCTGTCGGGCCCAGCGGGTAGCGGCGCAGGTAGACGCGCTCAACGGCGATGCCGGGGAAGTCGCGCTGGCGCTCGAGCAGGAAGTCGCGCACGGTCTCCGGCACGTCGACCTTGACGCGCACGTTGGCGTAGGGCAACACCGCGAGCTGCTGGATGACGCTCGCCTGCACGCGCGCGGGCGAGACCCCCAGGACCGCGGCCAGCCGCGCCAGCCGGCTCGCCAGCTCGGGCGTCGTCGGTTTGGGGATCGGCACGGGCGGCCCGTGATGCCCCTTCGGGCGGGCCGCACGCTCGCCCATCTTCTGGCCCCAGGCGGCGGCGGCGTCGCGCTCGCTGGCGGGCAGGCGCCGGGGGTCGAGCTGGATCACCGTCGCCTCGCGGTTCTCGACGATCGGCGTGCCGCTGCGGTCGACGATCGCGCCGCGCGGCGCCGGCACGGCGACAAGGCGCACGCGGTTGTCGAGCGCCTCCTGGCGGTACTGGTCGCCCGAGAGCACCTGCAGGAACCACAGGCGCAGGAAGACGATCGCGAACAGCGCGAACGCGATGCCGCCGAGGATCGCCACGCGCAGCGCCAGCTGCGGTGTCGTCGCCGTCCCTGCGCGCCCGGGGCTGCCGGCCGGCTCGATCATGCGCGGCTCAGCGGCGAGAGGCCGCCCGTCGTGTAGGCCCGCCGGCGGCGCCGGCGCGGGTCGTCCGGCAGCGCCCGCAGCAGCCAGCGGCGCACGAGCGCGTAGACCGGCGCGGCGATCACCGCGTTGATTCCGACCGTCAGCACGATCTGCCAGATCAGGTCGGCGTCCATCGGCACGTCGTGGCCGAGCAGGAACTGCATCAGCGCGAAGCCGAGCTGGGCGACGACCGTCGCCACGACGCCGACGGCGATCGGGACGACGGCGCCCTGCGGGTCGCGCAGCTCGCGCAGGCGCCCGGCGCCGTAGCCGATCGTGAGGAAGATCAGCGAGGACATGCCGACGGTCTGCACGAGCGCGAGGTCGAGGAACAGCCCGACGCCGAAGCCGAACGCGGCCCCGGGCAGCGAGCCCGCGAGCAGGCCGGCGGAGGCGACGACCAGCGGCGTGAGGTCGGCGTTCGCGCCGAAGATCTTCAGCTGCGAGACGGCGGCGATCTGGACGAGCACCGTGACGATGCCCAGGACGACCAGGCGCCAGGTGAGCGAGCGCACGTCGGTCGTCATCCGCGGTTCCCGTTCACGCGGCGGGTGAGGACCTGGACGATCTCGAGGCGCTGCAGGTCGGCGTACGGGCTCACGTGGACCTGCTGGGTGTCGGTGCCGGCGTCGTCGACGCGCGTGATGACCCCGACCGGGATCCCGGGCGGGTAGAGCGACTCGAGCTTGTCCGAGCGCGACATCGTGCCGGCGGTGACGACCGCGTTGCCCTTGTCGATCCGGAAGCGGCGCGGCACGAGGTTCAGGCGCAGGTCGCGCGGGCCGCCCGTGCCGGTCTGCACGATCCCCGGCGCGCCGCTCTGGCTGACGCGGGCGGAGACGGCGCTCGAGCTGTCGCTGATGAGCGTGACGACCGACGAGTCCGAGGCGGCCGTCGTCACCTGCCCCACCAGGCCATCGCCGGTCACGACCGGCTGGCCGACGCGCACGCCGGCGGAGGTGCCCTGGTCGATCTCGATCGTCGAGAACCAGATCGTCGGCGACTGGCCGATCACGCGCGCGGCCACGGGCCGCGTGCCCTGCAGGCTGTTGGTCTGGTCCAGGCCGACGAGCTTCTCCAGCTCGCCGTTCATGCGCACGGCGTCGCTGCCGGCGATCGCGGCGCGGCGCAGCGCGGCGTTCTGGCGGCGCAGGCCCGCCACCTGGCTCTTGGCGTTGATCGTGTCGCCGAACCAGCCAAACAGGTCGCGCACGGGCTTGAGCGCGCGGCTGGCGCCCTCCTGGATCGGCGAGACGACCTGCAGGACCCCCCGCTGGACGCTGTGCAGCCCGCCGCTCTGGGACTCGCCGAAGTACGCGGTGAGCAAGAGCAGCGAGCAGGCCACCAGGAGCGCGAGGGCTACCCGGCGCCGGCGAACCGACTTGTCGTACACGTGAAGTTCTCCGGGGAGTGCATGGGGGTCGCGCCTGACGCTAGTTGCGCCGGCGGCGGTTCCTCGTGTTGCGGCTGGTGCGGTGGATCACCTCGAACTCCTCGAGGGAGCGGCCGGAGCCGACGGCCACGCAGGTGAGCGGCGACTCGGCCAGGTGCGCCGGCATCTGGGTCTCCTCGCGCAGGCGCTCATCCAGGCCCTGCAACAGTGAA
This sequence comes from Solirubrobacteraceae bacterium, assembly GCA_035542555.1. GTDB lineage: Bacteria > Actinomycetota > Thermoleophilia > Solirubrobacterales > Solirubrobacteraceae > F1-60-MAGs163. Next base: position 3,600 of record DATKLF010000027.1, read on the forward strand.
CCACCACCGGCGAGCATGATGCCGCGGTCCATGATGTCGGATGCGAGCTCGGGAGGGGTCCGGTCCAGGGTCTCCTTGACCGCATCGATGATCTGGGCGAGTGGCTCCTCCAGCGCCTGGCGGATCTCCTCGCTGGTGAGCACGACCGTCTTGGGCAGCCCGCTGACCATGTCGCGCCCGCGGATCTCGGCCTGGACCTCGTCCTCCATCGGGTGCGCGGAGCCGATCTCGAGCTTGACCTCCTCGGCGGTCTGCTGGCCGATGAGGAGCTTGTACTCGCGCTTGGCGTAGTTGATGATCGCCTCGTCCAGCTCGTCGCCGCCGACGCGGATCGACTGCGAGACGACGATGCCGCCGAGCGAGATCACCGCGACCTCGCTCGTGCCGCCGCCGATGTCGACGATCATCGACCCGGTCGGCTCGCCGACCGGCAGCCCGGCGCCGATCGCCGCGGCCATCGGCTCCTCGATGAGGTACGCCTGTCGCGCGCCGGCCGACAGGCACGCCTCCTCGACGGCGCGCTTCTCGACGCCCGTGACGCCCGAGGGCACGCACACCACCACGCGCGGGTGCGCCCAGCGGTTCTGGTGGACCTTCTGGATGAAGTGGCGGAGCATCTCCTCCGTCACGTCGAAGTCCGCGATCACCCCGTCCTTCAGCGGGCGGATCGCCTGGATCGTCCCCGGCGTGCGGCCGAGCATCCGCTTGGCCTCGATGCCGACGGCGTGGACCTCGCCGGTGCGCGAGTCGATCGCGACCACGCTGGGCTCGGAGAGGACGATGCCGCGCCCGCGCACGTACACAAGCGTGTTGGCGGTGCCGAGGTCGACCGCCATGTCGCGGCCGCCCATGCCGGTCAGGTAGCTGAGAACACCCATAGGACGCGGATGATGCGGCTCACCGTCCGGCTGGCGCCTCGTCCGACGGGCAGGCGCGGGGGGGCCGCATCGCGGTCCAGTGTAGCGGCGGCCGATCGCTCAAAACGGCCGCACGAGGCCTTGCACGAGGCCGCGCAGCGCGGGCACCGGAAGCCCGACGACGTTCAGGTAGTCGCCCTCGATCCCGTCGATCAGCGCGCCTCCGCGCCCCTGGATGGCGTAGCCGCCGGCGCGCCCCTCCCACTCGCCAGTGGCGACGTAGTCGGCCACCTGGGCCGGGTCGAGCGGTGCGAAAGTCACGAGCGTGCGGTCTGTGCGCTCCAGCAGGCGCCCGTCCGGAACGGCGATCGCGAGCGCCCCCAGCACCTCGTGGGTGCGGCCGGCCAGCTCGCCGATGAACGCGCGGGCCTGCGCGGGATCGGCCGGCTTGCCGTAGACGCACCCGCCGAGCGCCACCACGGTGTCGCAGGCCAGCACGACCGTCCGGTCGCGCTCAGCCCGCGCCAAGGCGTCCCGCCCGGCAAGCGCCTTGCGGCGTGCGTTCTCGGCGGCGAGCCAGCCGGGCTCGCCCTCCTCGAGCTCCTCGACCTGCGTGGGACGCACCTCGAACGCCACCCGCAGCTGCTCGAGGATCGCCCGCCGCTGCGGCGAGGCGGAGGCCAGCACGAGCGCCAGCGACGCGTCCCAGCGCAGGCGCAAAGCGGTCAAGTACGCCCGCCCGGCGGCCTCGGGAGCCCGGCGCTAGCCGAGCTCCGGGAAGAACAGCGCGGCCTCGCGCGCGGCGGACTCGGGACCGTCGCTGCCGTGGACCATGTTCGAGCCGATCTCCAGGGCGAAGTCGCCGCGGATCGACCCCGGGGCGGCCTCGAGCGGATTGGTCGCGCCGATCACCTGGCGCGCGGCCGCAACCGCCTCGTGGCCCTCGAGCACCATCGCGACGATCGGGCCGCCGGTGATGAACTCGACGAGCTCGCCGAAGAAGGGCCGCTCGGCGTGCTCGGCGTAGTGCTGCTCGGCGAGCTCGCGCGCGACGGTCATGTGCCGCAGCGCGACGAGCCGCAGGCCCTTGCGCTCGAAGCGGGCGATGATCTCACCGGTCAGGTTGCGCGCGAACGCGTCCGGCTTGACCAGGATCAGGGTCCGGTCCATTGGGATTCTCCGTGGGTGGGGTTCAGTGCGGCGTGGACGGCGGCGCCTCGTGCCAGGGCGCCTCGTCGTGCTGCTGGCCCTCGCGGGCCACGAGCGTGCGGTCGTCGGCGACCGGCCCGTCGAGCTCGACCGGATGGTCGTCGAAGCCGGCCTCCTCGTCGCCGGCATCGCGGCGCCGGCGCCGGCGCTCGGGGGTGACGCCGGGGATCTCCGCCTCGCAGTACGGGCACAGCAGCCAATCGGGATCGAGCGGCCTGGCGCACGATCCGCAGGTGTCGCGCAGCTTGCGCATGCAGTGCGGGCAGCGCAGGAAGTCTCGCCCGGCCGGCGCGTCGCAGTGCGGGCACAGCTGGTAGTCGGCGGACAGCAGGCGCGCCTCCGCGGCCTGCATCTCCAGCTCGCGCTCGCGGACGTCCTCGAGGTACTCCGGCGGGCGCACGATCATGTACACGATCGTCCCGAGGTAGGGGAAGATGATCGCGGCAAGCGTCGCGCAGGCGATCAGCATGCCGTCGTCGACTCGCCGGCGGGCGTCGGCGAACGTGTACCAGACGAGCGCGAGCCAGACCACCACGAAGCCGAGCAGCACGAGCTGCGCGACCATGTTCAGGGTGTCGTTCGTGATCCCGAAGATGGCAGGGGCGATCGTCATCGGTCCGCGTGGAGGGTAGAGCACCGGTTCGCCGCAGGAGGCCAATGCCCTGCATGCCACGCACGCCGGCTACAGGAAGGCGCGCCCGATCAGGTAGCCGATCGCGAAGAAGACGAGGATCACGAGCGCCACGCTGACGGCGACCCAGATCACCATCGTGATGACCGACGGGCCGTCGTCCTTCACAGGATCGACCCCCTTCCCGCACCCGGCGGGCGCAGCAGGTCGGCGATGAGATACAGCGAGCCGGTGGCCAGCGCGACGCCGTCCGGGCCCGCCGCGCGCCGTGCCGCGGCGAGCGCCGCGTGCGGCTCGGACACCACCGTCGCGAAGCCCTCGGGGCGCCCGCCGAGCTGGCGGGTGAGCGACTCCAGCGTCGCCGGCGGCAGCGCCCGCGGGTTGCGCGCGGCGGTCAGGATCACGGCGTCGCAGAGCGGCAGCAGCTCCTCGAGCATCCGTGCCGCGTCCTTGTCCTCGAGCACGGACAGGCAGGCGACGAGCCGGCGGCCGTCGAGGAAGGCGCGCAGCGCCTCGGCGAGCGCGCGCATCCCGTCGGGGTTGTGGGCGCCGTCGAAGACCGTGACCGGGTCGTCGGCCACGACCTCGAACCGGCCGGGGACGATCGTCGCGGCGGCGGCCGCCGCGACGCGCTGGGCGTCCAGCGCGCCGAGGAACGCGTGTGCGGCCGCGGCGGCGAGCGCGAAGTTGCGCCGCTGGAACGGCCCGCGCGCGAGCACCTCGACCCCGGGGTCGGACGGCGCGACGACGAGCCGCGCGCCGCGCTCCTCGCACACCCGCGCCGCGACGGCGAGCGCGTCGGGATGCAGCCGCGCGCCGACGACGAGGGTCCCGTGCGGGCGCACGACGTCGACCTTCTCGGCCGTGATGTCGGCGATCGTCGGCCCGAGCCAGCGCGTGTGCTCGAGGCTCACGTTCGTCAGGACCTGCACCTGGGAATCGATGACGTTCGTGGCGTCGTAGCGGCCGCCGAGCCCCGCCTCGATCACCGCGGCCTGCACGCCCTGGCGGGCGAGCTCGTCGTAGGCGGCCGCCGTGATCGCCTCGAACTGCGTGACCGGCTCGTCGGCCGGGGAGCTGCGGTCGACCGCCGCGGTGGCGCGCGCCGCGCGGGCGACCGCCCCCGCGAAGTCGGCCTCGGCGACGTCGCGCCCGCCCACCTGCACGCGCTCGGCGAACGACACCAGGTGCGGGGACAGGTAGGCGCCGGTGCGCAGCCCGTGGCGCTCGAGGATCGCGGCGATCATGCGCACCGTCGAGGACTTGCCGTTCGAGCCGACGACGTGGATCTGGCGGAAGCGCTGCTGCGGGTTGCCGAGCACCGTCATGAGCCGGCGCATCCGCTGCAGCCCGAACTTCATCCCGAAGACCTCGAGCGACAGCAGCCAGCGCTCGGCATCTTCGATCGTCCACCGGCGCTCGGGGCTGGGGAGCTGGTCGGCCATCGCGTGGGTCAGAGGGCTGCGAGCTCGGCGCGCAGCCGCTCGAGCTTCTCGCGCTCGGCGTCGACGAGGTCGGCCGGCGCCTTGGCGACGAACCCGGCGTTGGCGAGACGGCCCTCGGCACGGGCGACCTCGGCCTCGAGCTCGTGGCGGCGCGCGTCGCGCTTGCGGGCCTCGGCCTCGGGGTCGACGACGTCGGAGGCGAGCAGCTCGACGGCGCCTCCCGGCACGGGGATGGTCGCCGCGGGCTCGTGGGCGGTGCCGGCCTCGAGCTGCAGGCGGGCCAGGCGCGCGACGAGCGGGGCGGTGTCCTCGTAGCCGGCGGCGCTCAGGCGGGCGGGGAGCCGCGCACCCGGCGGGACACCGGCGACGCTGCGCCATGAGCGCACGGCCGTCACCGCGCCGATCACCGCCGCGATCCGCGCCTCGGCCGCCTCGTCGAGCAGCGCGGCCTCGGGGACCGGCGCGCGCGCACCCGCGAGCAGGCCCTCGGCGCGCGGCATCGAGTCCCACAGCTCCTCGGTGACGAACGGGATGAACGGGTGGGCGAGCGCAAGCGTCTCGCGCAGGACGTGCAGCAACGTCGCCGAGAGGTCGGCGTCGAACGCGCGCCCTTTGACGAGCTCGAGGTACCAGTCGCACAGCTCGCCGTAGACGAAGTCGTAGAGGCCGAGCGCGGCCTTGGCGAAGTCGAACTCGTCGAGCCGGCGGTGCGTGTCCGCGATGATCCGCTGCAGGCGGGAGAGGATCCAGCGGTCCTCGACCGTCGTCGGGCGTGGCCCGGCCGGCGCGTCGGGGTCGACGTTCAGCAGGACGAAGCGCGTGGCGTTGAAGAGCTTGTTGGCGAGCGCCTGGCCCTGCTCGACCTTCTCGGGCGAGTAGCGCACGTCCTGCGTCGAGGACATCGCCAGCAGGCCGAAGCGCACGGCGTCGGCGCCGTGGCGGTCGATCTCGTCGAGCGGGTCGATGCCGGTGCCCAGCGACTTGCTCATCCGCCGCCCGTCGGGCGCCTGGATGACCGAGTGCACGTAGACGTCGCTGAAGGGCACGTCGCCGGCGAAGCGCAGCCCCATCATCACCATGCGCGCCACCCAGAGGAACAGGATGTCGCGCGCGGTCGAGAGGACGTCGGTCGGGTAGAAGGCGCGCAGCTCCGGCGTGTCGTCGGGCCAGCCGAGCGTCGCGAAGGGCCACAGCGCCGAGCTGAACCAGGTGTCGAGCACGTCGGGGTCGCGCTCCCAGCCTTCCCCACCGGGCTCCTCGAGGCCGACGTAGGTCTCCTCGCCGCGGTACCAGACGGGGAGCTGGTGGCCCCACCACAGCTGGCGGCTGATGCACCAGGGCCGGATGCTCTCCAGCCAGTCGACGTAGCGGCGCGCCTGGCTCTCGGGGTGGATGCGCACGCGCCCGCTGGTGACCGCCTCGATCGCCGGCGGCGCGAGCCCGTCCATGTTCATGAACCACTGCAGCGAGATGAGCGGCTCGATGCGCTCGCCCGAGCGGTGCGAGACCGGGACCGTGTGCGTGTAGGGCTCCTCGGCGCGCAAGAGCCCCTGCTCGCGCAGCGCGGCGACCACCGCCTCCTGCGCGGCCGCAACGGTCATCCCGGCGTAGGCGCCCGCGTCCTGCGTCATGCGCCCGTCCTCGCCGATGACGCCGATCTCCTGCAGGCCGTGCCGACGGCCGATCTCGAAGTCGTTGGGGTCGTGGCCGGGCGTGATCTTCAGGCAGCCGGTTCCGAAGTCGGTCTTGACGTAGTCGTCGGCGATGATCGGCAGCTCGCGCCCCACGAGTGGGAGGATCGCCGTGCGGCCGATCAGGTGCGCGTGGCGCTCGTCAGCCGGGTTCACGGCGACCGCCGTGTCGGCGAGCATCGTCTCGGGGCGCACGGTCGCGACGACCACCTCGCCCGAGCCGTCGGCGAGCGGGTAGGCGATCGAGTAGAGCGTGTCGGTGACCTCGCGGTCCTCGACCTCCAGGTCGGAGATCGCCGAGCGGCTGCCCGGGTCCCAGTTGACCATGTAGTGGTCGCGGTAGATGAGCCCTTCGTCGTAGAGGTCGACGAAGACCTTCATGACGGCGCGGTGGTAGCTCTCGTCGAGGGTGAAGCGCTCGCGGTCGTAGTCGCAGGACGCGCCGAGGCGCTTGAACTGCTCGATGATCTGGCCGCCGAACTCCTTGCGCCACTTCCAGACCTCCTCGACGAAGGCCTCCCGCCCGATCGCCTCGCGCGTCGTGCCCCGGTCGAGCAGCCGGCGCTCCACCTGCTTCTGCGTGGCGATCCCGGCGTGGTCGGTGCCCAGGATCCACTCGCTGCGCCGGTCGCGCATCCGGTGGTGGCGGATGAGCACGTCCTGGACCGAGCCGTTGAGCGCGTGGCCCATGTGCAGCGCGCCGGTGACGTTCGGCGGCGGGATCGCGATCGAGTAGTTCTCGGCGGCGGTGCCCTGCGGCTCGACGTGGAAGAGCCCGCTGGCGAGCCAGCGCTCCATGATCCGCGGCTCGGCCTCGGCCGGCTCGAAGCGGGTCTTGCTCGTGAGGTCGGACACGGGCCGGTGAGTCTACGGCGGCGCCCCATCCGTCGGCCTGGGCGAGTTGTGCACGGTATGCGTGCACTGCTCGACCAGCGGCGCCGGGCACCCCGGCAGGCTGCGCGAGCGCCGCTAGCTCTTGGCCGGCTTCTTGGACTTCAGGCCCGGCGTCGGGAACGGGGTCGCCGCCGCCGCAAGGTCACGGCCGAGCGCGAGGTGGTCGAAGCGCCGCGCGATCTCCACGATCTCCCGGCGCTCGGCCTGGCTCATGCGGTGCGGCAGGCCCTTGGAGCTGCGCAGGATCTGCGTCACGCGCCGGCGGTCGCGCTCCTCGACGCGGTGCCAGTGGTCCCAGAGCACCTGGATCGCCACGAGGACGAGGATCCAGGGGACGGCCTTGAGGCGCTTGAGCATGCGCACCACCGTACCTGCGGATCACCGCGCCCCGGCCGACCGGCGGTCATTGCTTTTGATCTATAGTGATTTTCACCTATACTGGAGAAGCATGTCCGCCGCATCGCTCATTCGAGAAAGCCGCCTGGCCGCGGGCCTGACCCAGGCCGAGCTCGCCGCGCGCCTGGGCGTGACGCAGCCGACCGTCGCCTCCTGGGAGCGGCCGGCGTCGAACCCGACCGTGCGGACGCTCGAGCGCGCACTGGCGGCGTCAGGCCGGCGGCTGGTCACGTCGGCGAGTGCCCTCCCCGCGGTCGACGAGACGCAGATCGCCGAGCGGCTGCGGCTGTCCGCAGCGGAGCGCCTCGACCTGTTCACGCGTTCGCAGCAGAAGCTTCGCGGCCTTACCGCGGTGGCGCACCGTGTCCCACGCTGAGCCTGCCGCGCTCGACGTCCGCCGGATCCTGCGCGCGCTGGTCGCGCGCGGCGTCGACTTCGTCGTGATCGGCGGGATCGCCGCGGTGCTGCACGGGTCGGCGCGCACGACGTTCGATCTCGACCTTGCGTTCTCCCAGGACGCCGCGAACCGGGAAGCGCTCGCGCGGGTGCTGCTCGACCTCAACGCGCGACTGCGCGGCGTCTCCGAGGACGTGCCCTTCACCCCCGACGCCCGTGCCCTGCACGAGATCGAGGTGCTGACGCTAGCCACGGATGCCGGCGACCTCGACGTCCTCGCACGGCCTGCGGGCGCACCGCCGTACGCGAGGCTGCGAGCGCGCGCGGACCGCTACGACCTGGGCGGGTTCGCCGTGCTCGTCGCGGGGCTCCCCGATCTGATCGCGATGAAGCGCGCGGCGGGGCGGCCGAAGGACCTCGCCGACGTCGAAGAGCTCGAGACGATTCTGCGGCTGGGGGCCTGATCAGCCCGCGGCGGCCTTGCGCTCGCCGTCATCATCGTCGACGGCCTCGGTGACGAGCGTCGGCGGGTTGCCGTTGTCGACGGTCTCCTTCGTCACGACGCACTTCCTCACGTCGCGGCGCGAGGGCAGCTCGAACTGCACCTCGAGCAGGATCTCCTCGAGGATCGAGCGCAGGCCGCGCGCCCCGGTCTCGCGCTCGAGCGCCTTGTCGGCGATCGAGGTCAGGGAGTCCTCGGAGAAGACGAGCTCGATGCCGTCGAAGTTGAAGAACTTCTGGAACTGCTTGGTGAGCGCGTTGCGCGGCTCGGTGAGGATCGAGATCAGGTCCTCGCGCGTGAGCTGGTGGACCGCGCTCATCACCGGCAGGCGGCCGATGAACTCGGGGATGAGGCCGTAGTTGACGAGGTCCTCCGGCAGGCACTTGGCGAACACCCTCCCGGTGTCCTTCTGGGCCTTGCTCTCGATCGTCGCGCCGAAGCCGACGCCCTTGTTGCCGATCCGCCGCTCGATCACCTGGTCGAGGTTCGCGAACGCCCCGCCGCAGATGAACAGGATGTTCGTCGTGTCGATCGTCAGGAACTCCTGGTGCGGGTGCTTGCGCCCGCCCTGCGGCGGCACGCTCGCGGTCGTGCCCTCGAGGATCTTCAGCAGCGCCTGCTGCACGCCCTCGCCGGAGACGTCGCGGGTGATCGACGGGTTGTCCGCCTTGCGGGCGATCTTGTCGACCTCGTCGATGTAGATGATCCCCGTCTCGGCCTTCTTGACGTCGTAGTCGGCGGCCTGGATCAGCTTCAGCAGGATGTTCTCGACGTCCTCGCCGACGTACCCGGCCTCCGTCAGCGCGGTCGCGTCCGCGATCGCGAACGGCACGTTGAGGATCCGCGCGAGCGTCTGGGCGAGCAGCGTCTTGCCGCAGCCGGTCGGGCCGAGCAGCAGGATGTTCGACTTCTGCAGCTCGATCTCCTGATCGCCGGCCTGCGCCATCTGCACGCGCTTGTAGTGGTTGTAGACGGCCACCGAGAGCGAGCGCTTGGCCGACTCCTGGCCGACGACGTACTCGTCGAGGACCGAGTAGATCTCCTTCGGGCGCGGCAGGTTCTCGATGTCGAACGAGGGCGGAGCGGTCAGCTCCTCATCGATGATCTCGTTGCAGAGATCGATGCACTCGTCGCAGATGTAGACGCCGGGCCCGGCGATCAGCTTCTTGACCTGGCGCTGGGACTTCCCGCAGAAGCTGCAGAGCAGCTGCTCATTTGAATCCGTCGGACGAGCCATCTCTCTCCCAGGAAGCTCCCGCGCCGCAGGCCGTCAGTGGTGCGTGATCACGCGGTCGATGATCCCGTACTCCGTCGCCTCCTCGGACGACATGAAGTAGTCGCGCTCGGTGTCCTGGCGCACCTTCTCGTAGGCCTGGCCGGTGTGCTTGGCGAGGATCCGGTCCAGGCGCTCGCGGACGTCGATGATCTCCTTGGCGTGGATCTCGATGTCGGTCGCCTGGCCCTGGAAGCCGGAGGAGACCTGGTGGATGAGGATCTTGGCGTTGGGCAGCGCCATGCGCTTGCCCTCCGCGCCGCCCGCCAGCAGGAGCGCCCCCATCGACATCGCGATGCCGACGCAGATCGTCTGGACCTGCGGCTTGATGAACTGCATCGTGTCGTAGATCGCCAGCCCGGCGTACACCGACCCGCCCGGCGAGTTGATGTACAGCGAGATGTCCTTGTCGGGATCCTGCGACTCCAGATGCAGCAGCTGGGCGACGATGAGGTTCGCGATCTGGTCGTCCACCGGCGTGCCGAGGAAGATGATCCGCTCGTTGAGCAGACGGCTGTAGATGTCGAAGGCGCGCTCGCCTCGCGACGTCTGCTCCACCACCATGGGAACAAGTGGGCTCATGGTCTCCGCTCTATTTCGGTCGCTGCCCGCTATTCCTTCCGGCGGCAAGAACGCAGCCGGAACCGACCCGGCGAAGCCTAGCAACGGCCAGGCCCCGGCCCGACGGGCTTTCGATGCCCCTCCCGAGAGCCCGGGCCGCGGCCTGGACGAATGGTCGGGTCGCTACTCGGACGGCTCGCCGGCCGGCGTCTCGGCGGCCTGTGCCGGGGCCGGCACGGCCGTCGCGTGCTCGACGATGAGGTCGAGCGCCGCACGCTGGGCGAGGTCGTCGACGAGGTCGTCCAGGCGCCCGGCCTTGTCGAGGCGGTCGCGCAGCTTCTCCGGCGTCGTGTTCTCGCGGGCCGCCGATGCCTGCAGCGCGTCGAGCACGTCGCCCTCCGCGGGCGCGAGCTGCTCGGCCTCGACGATCGCGGCCAGCACCGCCTCGCGGCGGAGCGTCTGCGCGGCGTCGTCGCGCCCCTCGGCGAGCAGCTCCTCCTCCGTGCGCCCGGAGATCTGGAAGTACATCTCGCGGCTGATGCCCTGGTGCTCGAGCTGGTGGAGCATGCGGTCGAGCAGCTCGCGCGCGCGCGCGTCGACGAGGGCGTCCGGCACGTCGACCGTCGCGTGGGCGACGGCGGCGTCCAGGCACGCCTCGCGAAACTCCGCCTCGGCGCGCTGGGCGTCCTGCTCGCGCAGGCGCTCGGCGACGTCCTCGCGCAGCTCGGCCACCGACTCGAAGCCGGCGGCCTCGTTGGCGAACGTGTCGTCCAGCTCCGGCAGCACGCGGCGGCGGACCTCCTTGATCGTGACCTGGAAGGTCGCGGCCTGCCCGGCGAGGTGCTCGGCCTGGTAGTCCTCGGGGAAGGTGACCTCGATGGTGCGCTCCTCCTCGGCGGCGGCGCCGGCGAGCTGCTCCTCGAAGCCCGGGATCAGCCTGCCTGAGCCCAGCTCGATGAGCTGGTCGGCGCCCGTGCCGCCCTCGAAGGGCTCGTCGCCGAGGCGCCCCTCGTAGTCCATGACGACGAAGTCGCCCTCGGCCGCGGGACCGGGAACGGTCTCGAGCTTCGACATGCGCTGACGCAGCTCATCGAGCTGGGCCTCGACGGCCTCCTCATCGGCGAGCGGCTCGCGCCGCGCGACCTCCAGGCCCTTGTAGGTGCCCAGCTGCGCGCTCGGGCGCACCCCGATCTCGAAGTGGAACGTCAGGGGCTCCCCCGCCCCGGGCGGGGTTCCGAGCGAGACGTCGGGATCGCCGACGGGGTGCAGCGAACCCGCGTCGATCGCCTGCAGGTACCAGCTTCCCAGCGTCTGGCGGATCGTCTCGTCGAGCACCGTCTCCCGCCCGAGCCGCTGCGCGACGACCTGCGGCGGGATCTTGCCCTTGCGGAACCCGGGCATCTTCATGTCGCGCCCGAGCGAGCGCGCGACCGCCTCCATGCGGCGCTCGAGCTCGGCCGCGGGGACCTCGACGTCGACGCGAACCCGCGACTCCGGGAGGTCGGTGACGGTGGCGCTGACGACCGTTGCTGGCATCGCGCGCACGATAGCGTCCGACTTCCTCTGCGACCCGGATCCCTCACCCGGCTGCGCGCCTGGATCGTGACGGGCCCCGTCGGCCATCTGTACGCCGGCCTGGCCGACTGGGCCGTCCTGCTCGCGCGCGTCGCCCGCGCGCGGGCGCGCGGGACCGACCCGTGGGCGGGGCCGCCGGGCGGCGCCTGAGCGCCTGGTGGTGATGGCTACCCGAGCAGGCGCATGATCGGCCACTGGCCGGGCACGCCCTTGAGCTCGCGCGAGCCGCGGAACTCGAAGCGCAGGCCGGAACCGACGACCGTGCCGTAGGCGGTGCCGGAGGCGAGCACCTCGCCGGGCCCGGCGAGCGCGGCCACGCGCGTGGCGATGTGCACCGCCATGCCCCCGACGTCGTCGCCGATCAGCTCGCACTCCCCGGTGTGCAGGCCGGCGCGCACCTCGACGCCGGTCTCGCGCACGGCGTCGACGATCGCGAGCGCGCAGCGGTGCGCGAGGCTCGGCGCCCCC
>DATKLF010000028.1:0-13128 GCA_035542555.1 Solirubrobacteraceae bacterium
CTGCGGCGCCGGGAGCTGCGCCCGCGCCGCCTGCTCGGCGCGCATCTCACGCGAGATGCGCGCCAGCTCGCGGAACGCGCGGGCGATGACACGGGGGGATGCGCCGCTGGAGGCGCCGGCCACGCGCGGGCGGTGGTGGACGCCCGCCTCGGCGAAGCGGGCACCGCGGCCGGAGGCCTTGGCGACGAGCTCGGTGCTGACCATCGCGCCCTCGGCGGTCAGGTCGAGGCTCTGCACGAGCGGGCGGCGCATGAGCTTGAAGGCGCAGTCGACGTCGCGCACGTCGACCTGGAAGAAGCGACGCACCAGCCAGTTCCAGGCGGCGGCGTTGACGCGGCGGTGCACCGGGTCCATGCGCACGATCCGGTAGCCGGCGACGAAGTCGGCGCCGCGCGTGAGCGGTGCGACGTCGGAGAGCTCGTCGAGGTCGAACTGCAGGTCGCCGTCGGTCAGCAGGATCCAATCCATGCGGGCGGCCTGGAAGCCCGAGCGCACGGCCGCGCCGTAGCCGCGGTTGTGCTCATGCGCCACGACGCGCACGCAGCCGTCGGTCTGCGCGAGCCGCTCGGCGATCGCGCTCGTCGCGTCCGAGCTGCCGTCGTCGACGACGATGACCTCGTACGCGTCCGCCACCAGCTGCGCGGCGTGCGCGGCCTGTGCGACTGCTGCGGCGACGTTCTCCTCCTCGTTGAAGCACGGAAGGACGATCGACAGGCCCGTCAGGTGCGTCTGCGGCGATGGAACGGTGCGTGCGGGGGGTTCGGGGATGGTGACGGCGGCGGCCATGAAGGTCCTTCCTGGTGTGGTGATGCTCCGGATCCTCGGCCGACCGGCTGACCGGGTCCCCAACACGTGGTTGCGGTGTGGTGCGCCCGTCATTGGGATGCGGTTGGGACGGGCGAGTCCGGCGGCGCTCGCGTCGTGTGCCGCGGCTACAGTCGGGCGCATGAACGCGGCCGCGGACACGCGCGCACCCGATCAGCAGCGCTTCGGTCGCGTGCTCGTGGTCGAGGACGACGCCGACCTGCTCGATGTGATGACCGGGGCGCTGACGGCCGACGGGCATGCGGTGGCGGCGGCGTCCAACGCCGACCAGGCGCTGGACCTGCTCGTGGAGCAGCCCTTCGATCTCGTCCTGCTCGACATCGGGCTGGGCCCCGGCCCCGACGGCATCGATGTCTGCCGTCGCCTGCGGGCCGCCGGCATGGATGCGGTCCACGTGCTCGTGCTCACCGCGCGCGACTCCGAGGCCGACGTCGTGATGGCGCTCGAGGCCGGCGCCGACGACTACGTCACCAAGCCGATCGGCGTCGCCGAGCTGCGCAGCCGGGTGCGCGCCGTGATGCGCCGGCTGCGCCCCGCCGAGACGCGCGGCGGCGAGCTGCGCAGCGGTGACCTGCGCCTCGACCCGGACGCACGCCTCGTGCGCGTCGGTGATGTGGCGCTGCACCTCACCTACTCGGAGTTCGAGGTGCTGCACGCGCTGATGGCCGCCGAAGGCAGCCTGCGCTCGCGCCAGGAGCTGCTGTTCGCGATCTTCGGCGACGACGCCTTCCGCGACCCGCGCGCGATCGACGTGCACGTGCACCACCTGCGCGAGAAGATCGGCGCATCCGCCGGCGACCCGGAGCTCATCGTCACGGTCCGGGGGGCGGGCTACCGGCTCGGGGCCTGATGGCCTTCGGGCGCCCATCGAGCGTCAGCCTCCGCTGGAAGCTCCTGGCGGCGCTCGTCGCCACGAGCGGCCTGACGCTCCTGGCGGCGGGCTTCGCGCTCGTTCCTCAGCTCCAGCACCGCCTGACGCAGGACCGCCTCACCGCGCTGCGCCAGGCCGCCCGCTCGCAGCGCGCGTCCCTGGCGGAGCTCGGGCCGGCGGAGCTGCGCCCGGGCACGCCGCAGGTCGCGCGCTTCGCGCGCCGGCTGCAGCGCAGCACGGGGGCGCGCGTCGCGCTGTTCACCAGGACCGGCCGCGCGCTCGTCGACACCGACCCGGACCGCCGCGCGCCGGTCACCGGGCAGCTCGAGCGCGGCCAGGATGCCGTGCTCGCGCGCCAGGGTGCGAGCCGAGCGTCGGTCATCAACGGCGAGGCCGTGGTCGTCCGCCAGGAGTCCGCGGAGGGCGGCGTCTACACGCTCGTGCTGCGCAAGCAGCTGAACGACACGCGGGCGGCCCTGGGAATCGTGCGGCGCGGCCTGCCGCTGGCACTGGCGATCGCCCTGGCGATCGCGATCATCGCCGGCCTGGCGCTGAGCTACGGGCTGGTCCGGCGCCTCGAGCGGCTGCGCCAGGGCGCCCAGCGACTGGGTGATGAGGGCATCGACGAGCCGCTGCCAACGGACTCCTCGACCGACGAGGTCGGCCAGGTCGCACGTGCGCTCGAGACGATGCGCGCACGGCTCAGCGCCGACGAGCACGCGCGCCAGGCGTTCCTCAGCACCGCCTCGCACGAGCTGCGCACGCCGGTCGCCTCGCTCCAGGGGACGCTGGAGCTGCTCGACGAGAACCTCGCCGGCGAGCATCCGGATCTCGCAACGGCGCGTCGCCGCGCGGCGGCCGCGACCCGTCAGTCGCGCCAGCTCGCGCGCCTGACGACCGACCTGCTGGACCTGAGCCGCCTCGACGGCGAGATCCGGCTGCGCCGCGAGCCGCTGGAGCTGCTCGAGCTCGCCACGGCGGTGGCGAGCGAGTTCGAGGCGCGGGCGTCCGAGGCGGGCGTGGCGATCGAGGTCGACCGCGGCGGCCCGCGCACGTGGGCGCTCGCCGATGCGCCGGCGGTGGCCCGGATCGTGCGGGTGCTGCTCGACAACGCGCTGCGCTACGGGGCGGAGCGCGCGACGGTGACGATCGGCACCGACGCCGGGCGGGCATGGCTGCTGGTGAGCGACGATGGACCGGGTGTGGCCGACGCCGAGCGCGAGCGCATCTTCGGCCGGTTCGAGCGTGGCGAGGCGGGGCAGAGCAGCCCCGGGTTCGGGCTCGGCCTGGCGATCAGCCGCGAGCTCGCACGCCGCATGGATGGGGAGCTCGCACTGCTCGCGGTGCGCCCGGGCTCGAGTTTCGAGCTGACGCTCCCTTCGATCGCCCGCCCGGTCGGCTGACGTACCGGCGACCGGGCGGTCGGCGGGGGATTCGTATCCTTGGCGGCCGCATGAGCACCGGCACGATCGTCATGAAGTTCGGCGGCACATCCGTCGCCGACGCCGAGCGCCTCAAGCGCGCGGCCGCGCGGATCGTGCGCCGACGCGAGGAGGGCTATCGCGTCGTCGCCGTGCTGAGCGCGCGCGGCAAGGAGACGGATCGCCTGGTCGCCGACGCCTATGAGGTCTCGCCGCAGCCCGAGCCGCGCGAGATGGACATGCTCCTCTCCACGGGTGAGCGCGTCTCGTGCGCGCTGTGCGCGATGGCGATCCACGATCTCGGGCACCGCGCGATCTCGCTGACCGGCTCGCAGGCGGGCATCGTGACCGACACCTCGCACACGAAGGCGCGGATCCTCGACGTGCGCGCCGAGCGCATCTTCGCGGCCCTCGACGCCGACCACATCGTCCTCGTCGCGGGCTTCCAGGGCGTCTCGACCGCGAAGGACGTGACGACGCTGGGCCGCGGCGGCTCGGACACGACCGCCGTCGCGCTCGCGGCCGCCGTCGGCGCCGAGGTCTGCGAGATCTACACCGACGTCCCGGGCGTCTTCAGCGCCGATCCGCGCATCGTGCCCGACGCGCGCAAGCTCGACGCCGTCTCGTTCGAGGAGATGCTCGAGATGTCCGCCTCGGGCGCGGGCGTGCTGCAGCTGCGCAGCGTCGAGTACGCGCGCAACCACGGCGTGCGCATCCATTGCCGGTCGAGCTTCGACGAGAGCCCCGGTACCGTAGTCCTCTCGGAGCAGGAGACCATGGAGCACCCCCTGATCACCGCCGTTACGCACTCGACCGGCGAGGCCCGCGTCACGCTCATGGGCGTGCCGGACACCCCCGGCGCGGCCGGGCGCATCGCGACCGCGCTCGCCGAGGCGAACGTCAACGTCGACATGATCATCCAGAACGAGCCGATCTCGGAGGGCTCGCGCGCCGACATGTCGTTCACGGTGCCGCGCGACGACGTGCGCACCGCGCGCGCGGCGCTCGAACCGCTGCGCGAGGAGATCGGCATCGGCGACATCGCCACGGACGAGTCGATGGGGAAGGTGTCGATCGTCGGGGCGGGAATGAAGACGCACCCCGGCGTCGCGGCGAAGGTCTTCACCGTCCTGGGGGAGAGCGGCATCAACATCGAGATGATCTCGACCTCACCCATCAAGATCTCCTGCGTGATCCCCGGCGAGCGCGTCCCCGATGCGGTGCGCGCGCTGCACGCCGCCTTCGAGCTCAGCGGCGAGGACACGATCCGGCCCGAGCAGCCGTTCGGGGAGTTCGCGTCATGAGGCTGGCGGTCGTCGGAGCCACCGGTGCGGTCGGCCAGATCATGCTGCGCACGCTCGAGCGCCGGGGCTTCGCCGCCGACGAGATCGTCCCCTTCGCCAGCGAGCGCTCGGCGGGTCGCGAGCTCGAGGGCTACGGCGAGATCCAGCCGCTGACCGACGAGACCGTGCGCGGGTTCGACCTCGCGCTGTTCTCCGCGGGCGGCGCGACCTCGCGCGCCTGGGCCGAGCGCTTCGTCGCCGGCGGCGCGGTCGTCGTCGACAACTCGTCCGCGTGGCGCATGGACCCGGACGTCCCGCTCGTCGTCAGCGAGGTCAACCCGGACGCGCTCGACGATCTGCGCAAGGGGATCATCGCCAACCCGAACTGCACGACGATGGTCGTCATGCTGCCCGCGAAGGCGCTGCACCAGGAGTTCGGGCTGCAGGCGATGGTCGCGACGAGCTTCCAGGCCGCGGGCGGGGCGGGGCAGAAGGGCATCGACGAACTCGCCGCCCAGGTGCCGGTGCTGCACGAGGACGTCGAGCTGCTGGTCAGCGACGGGCGCTCCGCCGCGCGCCTCGTCGAGTCGAGCGTCCACGCCAACACGCTGGCCTACAACGTCGTCCCGCTGCTCGGGGCGCTCGGTGAGAACGGCTACACCGACGAGGAGATGAAGCTCCAGAACGAGAGCCGCAAGATCCTCGGGCTGCCGGACCTGCGCGTGAGTCCGACCTGTGTGCGCGTGCCGGTGATGGTCGGGCACGCGATCGAGGTGCGCGCGACCTTCGAGCGCGAGGTCGACCTCGAGCGCGCGCTCGCCGCTCTGCGCGCCTTCCCGAACCTCGTCGTCGAAGACGCGCCCACGCCGCTGGAGTGGGCCGGCCACGACGACACCGCGGTCGGCCGCGTGCGGCTCGACCTGGCCGACCCCAGGAGCCTGAACTTCTTCGTCGTCGGCGACAACCTCCTCAAGGGCGCTGCGCTGAACACGGTGCAGCTCGCCGAGCTGGCGGTGTCGCGCGGCCTCGTTCGCGGGGCTGTCGGCGCCTGATCCCTCGCTCGAGAGGCGCCTGGGCGGGACGCGGCGCGGCCCGGTGGGGACGTTCGGCGTGCGGCCCTGGGCGAGTTGTGCACGCATAGCGTGCATTTCTCGCCCCAGGCGGTCGGTGTCCCGCAGCCGCGGCGGAGGAGCGGCGGGCGGGCCGACAGTGGCCACGCCGGCGCGACGGCGGCCCCGGGCGAGCTACGCCGCCTGCGCGCCCACGCCCGCCACCACCGACTGCGTCCAGTCGATGACGCTCGTGGGCTTCACGACGTGGTGCTGCAGGCCGAGCTCCTTGGGCTCCAGGCCGAGGGCCAGGCCGACGAGCTGGGGCAGGTGCAGGATGGGCATCGCAAGCTGGCGGCCGACCGCGCGCGCCGCCAGCGGCTGCTGCAGGTCGAGGTTGAGGTGGCAGAGCGGGCAGGGCGTGACGAGGCAGTCGGCCTCCGCATCGGTCGCGTCGGCGAGGTGCGTGCCGGCCTGGCGGAGCGAGGCGTCCTTGCTCATCGTGATGATCGGGAAGCCGCAGCACTTGTGCGAGCCGGCGTAGTCGATGACCGTCCCGCCGAGGGCCTCGATCACCTGCCCGAGGTAGGCGTCGCGCGGGTGCTCTGCGTCGATCCCCAGCCGCGCGCTCGGGCGCACGATGTAGCAGCCGTAGAAGGGCCCGACCCGCAGGTCGGTGAGCGGGCGCTTGACGAGCGAGCGCAGCTGCTCGAGCCCGATCTCCTCGACGAGCACCCAGAGGAAGTTCTTGTTGATGATCCCCTGCTCGTACTCCAGACCGTCGCTGGCCTGCAGCGTCTCGTTGACGTGCGCGCGGTACTCGGCGTTGGCGTCGAGGCGCTCCTGGCACTCGCTCTGCGCGCCCTGGCAGGTCGAGCAGATGTTCATCATAAGGCTCGCGCCCTTGTCGATCTCCTGCTGGGCGAGCGCGAAGGTGCGGGCGTTGAGCGTGTCGGCGAGCTCCTGGCTGTGCTCGGCGATCACGCCCGCGCCGCAGCAGTTCGCGCGGTCGAGCTCGACGAGCTCGATGTCGAGCAGCGGCGCGACCTTCGCCATCGATCCGTGCAGCTCCGGCGTGAAGCCGCGGCTCACGCAGCCGGGCCAATAGGCGACCTTCATGACGTCGTTGCCTCCTCGGCGCCGGCGGCCGCCGGCTCGGGCTGGGCGGGCGCGCTGTCCTCGTCGGTGCCCGTGATGTACAGGTTCAGTTCCACGCGCTGGTCGCGGCCCTCGACGATGTCGTAGATCCGCTTGACGCCCGCGGGTGCCTTGTGCGGATGGCCGAGCGCCTTGCCGATCGTGACCTTGCGCCGCAGCAGCGCGGTCGTGATCACCGGCAGCGACCCGACGAGCTCGGGGACCGCGCGCGGGTGGAACTTGCCGCCGTAGGAGTCGGGCAGGAGGTCGGCCTCGTGCAGCAAGCCGTTCTTGTGCACGTTCTTGACGAACGCCATCTCGTGGCGCTCGCCGTTGTTGCGGTCCTCGATGTGGAAGTCGTTGCCGGCGATGCGCCGCAGGCGCATGATCTGGCTCATCGGCGCGACGCCCTTCGGGCAGGCCTCGATGCACTTGAAGCAGTGCGTGCAGGCGTAGATGCCGTGCGGGTCCTCGGCGAGGTCCCGCAGGCGTTGCTCGTGCTTGGCGTCGCGCGGATCGCCGACGAAGCGGTAGCTCTTGGCCAGCGCCGCCGGGCCGACGAACAGCGGGTCGACCTCCATCGACAGGCAGTCCGAGACGCACGCGCCGCACTGGATGCACGCGGCGGTCTGGGTGACGTCGATCATCGACTCGCGGCTGACGATGTACTCGCGTTCGGGGATCGGCTGCTTGTTGATCAGCCACGGCGAGACGCGCTGGATCTTCTTCCAGTGGACCGCGTCCATGTCGACGATCAGGTCCTTGATGACGGGCATGTTGCCCATCGGCTCGACCTCGATGACCCCGCCCTTGGCCTTCGCCAGCGCGGCGTCCAGGTGGGTGTGGCAGGCCAGGCCGGGCTGGCCATTGATGCGCACGCCGCAGGAGCCGCAGATCGCCGCGCGGCAGGAGCAGCGGATGCCGATCGAGCCGTCGCTCTTCGCCTTCGCCTGGAGGATGCCCTCGAGCACCGAGCGGTGCGGCTGGAGCTCGATCGTGTGCTCCTCCCAGTACGGCGCCTCGCCCGAAGACGGGTCGTAGCGGCGGATCCTCAGGGTGAACTCGGCCATTGCTGCTGTCCAATCACTATCTAGTACTTGCGCTCTTCGGGCTGCCACTGGGTGATCGTCACCGGCGAGTAGGAGACGTGCGGCGTCTCGTCACCATCGCGCGAGATGTCGATGTGCTTGAGCCACTCCGCGTCGTTGCGCTCGGGGAAGTCGGTGCGGAACTGGGCGCCCCGCGACTCCTTGCGCTCGAGCGCCGCGACGACGATCGCCTCCGCGACGTCGAGCATGTAGCCGAGCTCGATCGCCCCCAGGACGTCCTGGTTGAAGACCGTGCCCTTGTCGTCGACGTAGGCGGTCTTCGCCTCCTCCTTGAGCCGGCGGACGACCTCGTGCGCGCTCTGCAGCCCGGACTCCTCGCGGAAGACGGCGACGTAGCGGTTCATCGTCGTGCCGAGCTCCTCCTTGATCTCCGAGACCCGCCGCCCGCTCTTCGGGCGGGCGAGGATCTCGGCGACGAGCTCCTGGTCTGCCGCCAGGCGCTCGCGCCCGGCCTCGGGCATCGGCATGTGGTACGAGCGCTCGGCCGCGTGCTCGCCGGCGCGCCGGCCGAAGATCAGCGTGTCGAGCAGCGAGTTCGCACCGAGCCGGTTGCCGCCGTGCACCGAGACGCAGGCGACCTCGCCTGCGGCGTACAGGCCGGGGATCGGCGTGGCGCCATCCACGTCGGTCTTGACCCCGCCCATGATGTAGTGCATTCCCGGCTGGATCATGATCGGCTCGGCGGTGATGTCCACCCCGGCGAAGTCCTTGCCGATGTTCACGATCTCGCGCAGCGCCTCGAGCGTGCGCTTCTTCGGGACGACCGTGATGTCGAGGTAGATGCCGGTGCCGTCGGGGCCGACGCCGCGCCCCTCGAGGATCTCGGTCTGCTCGGCGCGCGAGACGACATCGCGCGAGGCGAGCTCCATCTTGTTGGGCGCGTACTTCTCCATGAAGCGCTCGCCGTTGCTGTTGAGCAGGTGCGCGCCCTCGCCGCGGGCGCCCTCGGTGATGAGGAAGCCGTTCTCCGCGAGCGTGGTCGGGTGGTACTGGATCATCTCCATGTCCATCAACGGCGCGCCGGCCCGGTAGGCCTGCGCGATGCCGTCACCCGTGCAGATGAGCGCGTTGGTCGTCGGCTTGAAGCACTGCCCCGCCCCGCCCGAGGCGAGGATCACGTTCTTGGCGCTGAAGACCTCCATGCGCCCGCTGCGGATCTCCCGCGCGACCGCGCCCACGCAGGCGCCCTGCTCATCGATCACCAGCGAGGTGACGAACCACTCCTCGAAGCGGTCGATGACCTCGTGGTGCTTCATGAGCTGCTCGTAGAGGACGTGCAGCAGCGCCTGGCCGGTGATGTCCGCGACGTAGGCGGTGCGCTTCATCGAGGCGCCGCCGAAGGCGCGCAGGTCGATCTCGCCCTTCTCGTTGCGGTGGAAGGTCACCCCGATGTGCTCGAGATGCATGACTTCGCCGGGTGCCTCGCGGCACATGATCTCGATCGCGTCCTGGTCGCCCAGGAAGTCCGAGCCCTTGACCGTGTCGTACGCGTGCGAGCGCCAGTCGTCGGCCGGGTTGACGGCGGCGTTGATGCCGCCGGCGGCCGCGACGGAGTGCGAGCGGACCGGGTGGACCTTGCTCAGGATCGCGACCGTCGCGTTCTTCTGGGCGGCGGCGAGGGCCGCGCGCTGCCCCGCGAGGCCGGCGCCGATGATGAGGACGTCGTGTGCTGGCATGGCTCTTCCGGAGGTCGTGGCGGGCCCCGGGCTTCGGTGGTCAAGAGGTGGGGTCGCCGCCTGTCACTCTATACGCGACGGGCCGCGCGGCGGCCTGCGCCCATGGGGCTCCGGGCGCACCGCAATTCCAGCCGCGACGGTCGGATTCCCCCGGATCTGCCCGGGTTTGGGCGGTGGCGGTCGACCGCCGGCAGGCGGCCGCGCGGGTGCGGGTCGGTCGCCGGCGCGGCGCTGGGCGAGTTGTGCACGGATAGCGTGCATGTCGCGCCCAGGGCGGGGCGTGCGGCCTGCCGCGCGGTCCTACTGCGCGGCCGTCGTGAGCGCGCGGCGCAGCTGGTCGGCGGTCACCACGCCGCAGAGCCGGCCGTCGACGTCGACCACCATGACCGCCCCGAGCCGGCGCAGCGACTCGAGGCCGAGCATCGACTCGACGGGCGTGTCGCGCGGGACCGAGGCCTCGCCGCCGGCCGTGGCGTCGAGGAAGTCACCCACGGGCAGGGCGGGGCGCCCGTGGCGGACGGCGTCGTCGACGACCTCCTCGCGCAGGATCCCGCGGTAGCGACCGAGCTCGTCCACGACCGGGAACCACGGCCAGCGGTAACGCATGAAGTACTCGTCCTGGGCGTCGATCGCGTGCACCCGTGCGGGGATCGCGACCGGCTGCTCGTCCATCAGGTCCCCGGCGGTGACGCCGTCGAGGCGCTCGGAGAAGCGCGAGCTGACGACCGCGCCGCGTGCAGCCGACGTCAGGAACCAGCCCAGCAGGCCGAACCACAGGCCCGAGACGACATCACCGCGCACCGCGATCAGGGCGCCGAGCCCGATCAGCACCCAGCCGAAGATTTCGCCGAGGCGGCCCGAGATCCGCGTGGCGCGGTTGCGGTCGCCGGTCACCCGCCAGGCGATCGAGCGCGCGATGCGCCCGCCATCCAGCGGGAAGGCGGGGATGAGGTTGAACACCAGCAGCGTCAGGTTGATCAGCGCCAGCCACCCCAGCAGCGCGACGCCGGGCGTCGTGCTGACCGTGCGGAAGGTGGCCGTGTCGACGACGCCGCCGACGTGCGAGGCGAGCGTCGCGGCGCCCAGGCAGACGACGACGATCAGCGCCGTCACGGCCGGCCCCGCGGCCGCCACCTTGAACTCCTCGCCGGGCGTATGCGAGTCGCGCGTGAGCTTCGCCACGCCGCCGAACAGCCACAGGTCGATCCCTGAGGTGCCGATGCCCTGGCGGCGCGCGACGAGCGCGTGGCCGAGCTCGTGGAGCAGCAGCGAGACGAAGAACAGCAGGCTCGCGGCGAGCGCCACCCCGAAGGTCACGGTGTTCGACGAGGTGCTCAGGACCGACTCGAAGTACCCCGAGAGCCAGTAGATCATGAGGAACAGCACGACGAACCAGCTCGGGCTCGCGCCGATGCGGATCCCGAAGATCCGGAAGAGCTGGATCGAGCGGTCGCCGAACACGACCCTATGGTCGCAGCCTCGGCCTACGCCGGCGGCGTATGCCGCGCGATGATCGCCTCGACGTCGGTCCCGGGCGGCAGTGTGCCGTAGTTCAGCCCGGCGTCCCCGCCCAGGCGCGCGGCGCAGAAGGCGTCCGCGACGGCCGGTGGCGCGTGGCGGACGAGCAGCGAGCCCTGGAGCGCGAGCGCGAGCTTCTCGACGACGCGCCGCGCGCGCGGCTCGATCGCCTCGACGTCCGCGAACTCCGCGCGCGTGCCCGCGGCGAACGCGTCCAGCCGCGGGTCCGCGCCGGCCGCCAGCTCGACCTCGGCGAGGTACGCCTCAAGCGCCTCGGGCGTGCGCGACAGCGCGCGCAGCACGTCGAGCGCCATGACGTTGCCCGACCCCTCCCAGATCGAGCTGAGCGGCGCCTCGCGGTACAGGCGCGGCATGCCGGACTCCTCGACGTACCCGACGCCGCCGAAGCACTCGAGCGCCTCGTAGGCATGGCCCGGCGCGCGCTTGCAGACGTGGTACTTGCCGATCGCCGTGCCCAGGCGCTTGATGTGGGCCTCGCGGGGGTCCTCGCCGGCGCGGTCGTAGGCGCGCGCCATGCGCATCGCCAGCGCGGTCGCGGCCTCGGCCTCGATCGCCAGGTCGGCGAGCACGTTGCGCATCAGCGGCTGATCGGAGAGCAGACGCCCGAACGCGCTGCGGTGGGCGGCGTGCCACGTCGCCTCGGCGACGCCGCGGCGCATGCCACCGGCCGATCCGAGGATGCAGTCCAGCCGCGTGTGGCCGACCATCTCGATGATCGTCGGGACGCCGCGGCCGGGCTCGCCGACCATCCGCGCCCACGCGCCGCGGTACTCGACCTCGCTCGAGGCGTTCGAGCGGTTCCCGAGCTTGTCCTTCAGCCGCTGGATCTGCATCGCGTTGCGGGTGCCGTCGGGCAGGATCCGCGGCAGCGCGAAGCACGACAGGCCCTCGTCGGTCTGCGCGAGGATCAGGAACAGGTCGCACATCGGCGCCGAGCAGAACCACTTGTGGCCGACGATCTCGTACTCGGATCCGCCCCCACCCCCGTTCAGCGGCGTCGCCGTCGTCGTGTTCGCGCGCACGTCCGAGCCGCCCTGCTTCTCGGTCATCGCCATCCCGCACAGCGCCGAGCGCTTCTCGGACGCCGGGCGCAGCTGCGGGTCGTAGGTCGTCGCGGTGAGCAGCGGCTCCCACTCGGCCGCGAGCTCGGGCTGCATCCGCAGCGCCGGGACGGCCGCGAAGGTCATCGTCGTCGGGCAGGCGAATCCGGCCTCCGCCTGCATCGCGCCGATGTAGAGCGCGGCACGCGCGACGTGCGCCCCTTCGCGGTCCGTGCGCCAGGGCAGCGCGTGCAACTCGTCGCGCACGCCGGCGGCCATCAGCTGGTGCCAGCTCGCGTCGAACTCGACCTCGTCGATGCGGTTGCCGTAGCGGTCGTGCGTGCGCAGGACCGGGGTGTGGGTGTTCGCGCGCTCGCCCCACGCCATCGGCTCGCCGCCCCAGAAGGCGCCCGCCTCCACGGCCCGGTCAGCGGCCCAGCCGCCGCCCTCGCGCTCGAGCGCCTCGACCAGCGGCACGTTGTCGGTGAAGAGGTTGCGTCCCGCCAGCGGCGGCGGCTGGTTGAAGACCTCGTGGGTGTGGGGCTGGACGCGGGGCTCGCGGGCGATCATGGCCGGAAGGCTACGCCCCCGCGCCGCCCCCGGCACGCCGCGGCGGGCGGATCGCGCGGCGAACCGTCGAGGCGCCATGGGCGTTGGCCGCGGTGAGGCTCACCGTCAGCGTGCTGCTCGCCCGGGCGGGCAGCGTCACGATGATCGTCGCGGCGCGGCCGGAGCGCAGCGTGCGCGCAGCGCTGCCGGCGACGCGCCGCCCCAGGCGGTCGCGCACGACGACGCGGACCGCGCCGCCCGCGCTGCGCAGCACGACGCGCGCGAACACGCGGCGGCCGAGGCGCTGGACGCGTGCGCTGCGGAACCGCGGTTTGCGACCGCTCGTCGCCTTCGTCGCGGGCGTCGCGGGCGTCGCCGTTCCCGCGGGGGCGGTCCCGCCGGACGGCGGCTGCGCGCCCCCCGGCTTGGGGAGCGTCAGCGTCCACAGCCCGCGGCCGTGCGTGGCTGCGTCGAGCACGCGCGAGCCAGGCGCGAGCGTGAGGCCGTAGACCCCGACGATCGGCATGCCCGCGGCGGCCTTGGCCCAGGCGAGGGCGCCGCTCGGCAGGCGCAGCACCCCGAAGTCCGTGGCGGCGTAGAGGTCGCCGGTCGTGTCGTCGCGCACGAGC
>DATKLF010000029.1:0-5606 GCA_035542555.1 Solirubrobacteraceae bacterium
TCGGCGCCCACGGTGGCGTGCTCGACCGCTTGGACGCCGTGGCGTTCTCCGTCGTCGTCGGCTATTACGTCTGGAAGGCGATGCTCGGGTAGCTCAGCGCAGCGTGCAGACCGGCGCCGAGCCGACGAGCGCCCAGATGCGGCGCACCGTGTGGTTGGCGACCATCAGCGGCATCGGCCGCCGGCGGCGCCCCGCCCGCAGGTCGCCCTCGTCGAACAGCAGGGTGACGCAGTCGCCCGCGCGCAGCAGGATGTGGTCCTGCGCCCAGGTCTCGAACCGCGTCACGTGCTCAGGCCCATCCGGCTCGGCGCGCCAGCGCAGGTCGTGCCGGCGAAAGCCGCCGCAGCAGTCGCCGAGCATCCGCGTGCGGTCGGAGAGCACCTCGACCTCGGCGAGCGCGTCGAAGCGGGCGTCGCACCAGCCGCAGATCGCCATCTGCCGGCCCGTCGGGCCGTGCGCGGTGGACAGCCCGCGCCGGCCGCAGCCGGGACACGGCATCATCCGCAGGCTGTTCAGCCCGGCCTCGACGGCATCGAGCATGACCCGATCGTAGCGCCGCGGCGGACCCTGTTCGTCAGACTGTCCGCCGATGTCCCGTCGCCGC
This sequence comes from Solirubrobacteraceae bacterium, assembly GCA_035542555.1. Taxonomy (GTDB): domain Bacteria; phylum Actinomycetota; class Thermoleophilia; order Solirubrobacterales; family Solirubrobacteraceae; genus F1-60-MAGs163. The sequence goes on from DATKLF010000029.1 coordinate 605, forward strand.
CTCCTCGTCCTGGGCTCGACCGGCTCGATCGGCGTGCAGGCACTCGACGTCGTGGCCCGCTCGGAGGACCTCGAGGTCGTCGGCCTGAGCGCGTCGCGCTCGTGGGAGCCGCTCGTCGAGCAGGCCCGCGAGCACGGCGTGCGGCGCATCGCGCTCGCGGACACCCAGGCGGCCGCGCGCGCCGCCGCGGCCTGGGACGGCGAGGTCCTCGCGGGCGCCGAGGGGCTCGTCGCGCTCGTCGTGGAGTCGGGCGCCGACCTGGTCCTCAACGCGCTGGTGGGCTCGGCGGGCCTGGGCCCGACCGTCGCAGCCCTCGGCGAGGGCATCGACCTGGCGCTCGCCAACAAGGAGTCGCTCGTCGTCGGCGGGGAGCTCGTGATGCAGCTCGCGGAGGCGACCGGTGCGCGGGTGCTGCCGGTGGACTCCGAGCACTCGGCGCTGCATCAGCTGCTCGCGGGCGAAGCTCCCGGCGTCGTCGACCGCCTGGTGCTGACCGCCTCCGGTGGCCCGTTCCGCGGACGCTCGCGCGCGCAGCTGGCCGAGGTGAGCGTCGATGATGCGCTGCGCCACCCGACCTGGGCGATGGGCGGGAAGATCACGATCGACTCGGCGACGCTCATGAACAAGGGCCTCGAGGTGATCGAGGCGCACCACCTGTTCGGCACGCCCTATGAGCGGATCGACGTCGTCGTGCACCCGCAGTCGATCGTGCACGCCTGCGTGCAGCTCTGCGACGGGGCCTCGCTCGCGCACCTCGGACACCCCGACATGCGCGTGCCGATCGCCTATGCGCTGCACTGGCCCGAGCGCGTCGACCTGCCGGTGCGCGCGCTCGACCTCGCCGAGGTCGGCGCGCTGACGTTCGAGCCCGTCGACGAGGAGACCTTCGCCTGCCTGCCCCTCGCGCGCAGCGCCGCGCGCGCCGGCGGGACCGCGCCGTGCGTCCTCAACGCCGCCAACGAGGTGGCCGTGCACGCGTTCCTGGGCGGCCGCCTGCCCTTCCTCGGGATCGCCGAGGTGATCGCCGCGACGCTCGAGCTGGTGCCCGCCGAGCCGGTGCACGCGTTCGAGACGCTCTACGAGGCCGACCGGCGAGCCCGCCAATGCGCCGCCGAGCAGCTCGCCGTCCGGGCCGGCACGTAGCGTGATGCCCGTCATTCGCGACCGAGACGCACGCCCGCGCCGGCGGCCCTCGCCGGCCCTGATCCTCGCGCTCGCCGCGCTCGTCCTGTCGCTCGCGGGCCCGGCGCTCGCGCACGACGCGACCGGCTTTGCTGCACGCGTGATCAGCGGCCGGACGATCAAGCGCCACTCGATCTCCGGGATCCGCCTGAAGAACAACACGCTGACCGGCCTGCAGATCGACGAGGCCAAGCTCGGACCGGTTCCGCTCGCCTCGCAGGCCGTCAGCGCGCAGAACGCCACGAGCGCGCTGAACGCCGTGAACGCCGCGACTGCGGGGAGTGCGGGCCGCGCGGCGAGTGCGGACGAGCTCGCGGGGCACGCGCGCTTCCTCGTGCGCGCGCCGGCGACGAGCGGCGCGAGTCTCACCGCGGCGCTCGCGGACGCCCCTGAGATCCCGCTCACGACGCTGGGCCCGCTCACGCTCTACGGGCGCTGCGCGCGCGACACCTCGGGCGCCCCGGTCGTGAGCGCCTTCGCCTACGTGCGCACGACGGCGGCCGGCGGGCTGCTCGACGCGCCGGACTCGACGCTGCAGGGCTCGAGCGGCGCGGACGACACGCTCGGGCCGGCTACGGCCGAGGACCGGCGCCGGATCCGCTCGCTCGCGACCACCGGCCCTGACAGCGCGCGCTTCTCGGGCGGCGCTGCCGGCGCCTTCAGCATCGTCGCCGGCGACGGCAGCGGGTACGCGGGGACGGTCGCGCTCGGCGCGCAGGAGGGCGCCCCGCCGGCCGCCCCGACGGCACTGGGCACGGGCAGCGGCTGCCTGTTCAGCGGCATGCTCGAGCGCACCGGCGGCTGAGCCCGCCGTCGAAGCCGGCCCGGACGGGCGCCCGCGCCCCTACACTCGAGGGGCGTGAGCTTCCTCCTCGCCTTCCTGGGCTTCGCCGCGCTCATCCTCCTGCACGAGTTCGGCCACTTCATGGCCGCCAAAGCGGTCGGCATGCGCGTCGAGCGGTTCTCGCTCTTCTTCCCGCCGCACGTCTGGAAGGTGCGCCGCGGCGAGACCGAGTACGCGATCGGGACGATCCCGCTCGGCGGCTACGTGCGGATCACGGGGATGACCGCCAACGAGGAGATCCCGGAGGAGGTCGCCTACCGCGCCTACCACCGGATGCCCGTGTGGAAGCGCGTCGTCGTCATCGCCGCCGGTCCCGGCATGAACTTCCTCATCGCCTTCGTGATCCTGTTCGCGCTCTACGGCTTTGCCGGGACGAACCGCGCGACCGACCGGGTCCACCAGCTGGAGGCGGGCAAGCCGGCCGCCGCGGTGCTGCGCCCGGGCGACGAGCTGGTCGCGGTCGACGGACGCCGCGGCGACATCACGGCGCTCTCGCACCAGATCGCGACGCATCGCTGCGCGGGCCGCCAGGTCGACGGCTGCGCCGCGACCACGCCCGCGGCGGTCACGGTGCGGCGCGCCGGGGTCCTGCGGACGTTTCGCATCACGCCCCGCTACGACGCCGCGGCGGGCCGCGCACGGCTCGGCTTCGACTTCGCCAACGCGCACCAGAGCTATGGTCCGGCTGCCGCGGCGGGGCAGAGCGTGCGCGAGATGTGGCGCGTCTCGACGGTGACCGTCAGCGCGATCGGGAAGCTCTTCTACAGCGAGAAGGCGCGCAAGGACGTCTCTGGGGTCGTGGGGTCCTACGAGACGACCCGCGAGGCCATCTCGTTCGACTGGCTCTACGCGCTCAACATCCTCGCGATCATCTCGCTGTCGCTCGCGCTGGTGAACCTGTTCCCGTTCCTGCCGCTCGACGGCGGCCACATCTTCTGGGCGCTGGCCGAGAAGGTGCGCGGGCGCGCGATCCCGTTCTCCGTCATGGAGCGCGCCAGCGTGGTCGGCTTCGTGCTCATCATCTGCCTGTTCGCCATCGGACTGACGAACGACATCGGGCGGCTCCAGGGGCAGGGCTTCGGCGTACGATGACGCCCGCGTCATGATTCGACCGGCGCTCGCGGGATCGCGGTAGGTTCACGGCGCGGGCGCGGATGCGCCGCGCCGAGCGAGCAGGAGAGGACAGCGGATGGAAAGCAGCGTCGCACCCCGGCAGACGAGCAGGGCCCAGACGATCGCGGAGGCGTTCCACATCACCGCGCGCGAGTTCGCCGACCAGACGGCGGTTCGCACGCGCGACGGGAGCGTGTCGCTGACCTGGGGCGAGCTGCGCGAGCGGGTCGACGCCGTGGCCGGCGGCCTGGCGAAGCTCGGGGTGACCCCGGGCTCGGCGGTGGCCATCATGCTCGGCAACCGCCCCGAGTTCCACCTGATCGATCTCGCGGCGATGACTCTCGGCGCGACGCCGTTCTCGATCTACCAGACCTACACGCCCGACCAGATCGCCTACGTCGTCGGGGACGCGGGTGCGACGGTCGTCGTCACCGAGCAGGCCTACCTGCCGGTCGTGCTCAAGGCGCGCGAGCAGCTCCCGGACGTCGAGCACGTGATCGTCATCGACCCGCCGGAGGAGGGACCGCCCGAGGGAACGATCGCGCTCGCCGACGTCGAGGGCTCCAACCCGGAGTTCGACGCGGAGGCGGCCGTGCGCGCGATCGGCCCCGACAACGTGCTGACGCTCATCTACACCTCCGGCACGACCGGGCCGCCGAAGGGCGTGCAGCTGCTGCACCGTAACCTCCTTACGGCCGTCGAGGGCGTCGACGACATCGTGCGGTTCCCGCCGCGGACGCGCGTCGTCTCGTGGCTGCCGGCCGCCCACATCGCCGAGCGTGCCGCCCACCACTACCTGCCCGTCGTCTTCGGCTTCGAGATCACGAGCTGCGACAACCCGCGCGAGGTGCTCCAGGTGCTGCCGGAGGTCCGCCCGCACTGGTTCTTCGCGGTTCCGCGCATCTGGGAGAAGCTCAAGGCCGGGCTCGAGACGATGATCCACACGCAGCCCGAGGAGCAGCGGGCCGTGCTCGAGCAGGCGGTCGCCGACGCCTTGGAGAAGGTGCGCATCGAGCAGGCCGGCGAGCCGGTCCCGCCGGAGCTCGCCGAGCGCGTGGCGGCCGCCGACGAGCGGTTCTTCGCCGGCTGGCGCAGCATGCTGGGCCTCGACGAGGTCGTCGCGATCAACGTCGGCGCCGCACCCACGCCCGTCGAGGTGCTCGAGTTCTTCCATGCGATCGGCCTGCCGCTGTCGGAACTGTGGGGCATGTCGGAGACCTGCGGGGCCGGCACGGTCAACCCGCCCGAGCGGATCCGCATCGGCACGGTCGGCCCGCCGGCGCCCGGCATCGAGGTGGCGCTCGCCGAGGACGGCGAGGTGCTCGTGCGCGGCGGGGTGGTGATGTCCGGCTACCGCAACAAGCCCGAGCAGACCGCGGAGGCGATCGACGACGAGGGGTGGCTTCACACCGGCGACATCGGGCAGTTCGACGAGGCCGGCTACCTGAGGATCGTCGACCGCAAGAAGGAGATCATCATCAACGCGGCCGGCAAGAACATGTCGCCGGCGAACATCGAGGCGCACCTGAAGGCCGCGCACCCGCTGGTCGGCCAGGCCTGCTGCATCGGAGACCGGCGGCCGTACAACACGGCGCTCATCGTGCTCGACGCCGACTTCGCGCCGATCTGGGCCGCGCAGCAGGGGATCGAGGACACATCGCTCGATGCGCTGGCGACACACCCGCTCGTGATCGCCGAGGTGCAGAAGGGCGTCGACGTGGCCAACACGCACCTCGCGCGGGTTGAGCAGATCAAGCGCTTCACGATCGTCCCGGGCGACTGGCTCCCCGGCGGCGACGAGCTGACGCCCACGATGAAGCTCAAGCGCAAGCCCATCACCGAGAAGTACGAGGCCGACATCGA
>DATKLF010000030.1:0-16017 GCA_035542555.1 Solirubrobacteraceae bacterium
GATCCTCGAGCGAGTCGTGCACGGCGTCGACGTGGCCGGCGAGCTCCACGCCGGGGATCGAGGGGACGCCCAGCACGCGCATGCCGGCGGCGCGCGCGCTCGTGGCGCCGGTCGGCGAGTCCTCGAGGGCGATGCACGCCGGCGGCGCAACGCCGAGGCCGGCGGCGGCCGCGAGGTAGGGGTCGGGCGCGGGCTTGCCGTGCGCCACCTCGTCGCCGGCGACCGTCACCGCGAAGGCGCCGGCGAGCCCGCCGCCCGTGAGCGCGAGGTCGACGAAGCGTCGCGGCGAGTTCGAGCACAGTGCCACGGGGACGCCGCGCGCGCCGAGCGCCCCGAGCAGCTCGACGGCGCCCGGCATCGGCTCACAGCCGCGCTCGAGCTCGATCGCGAGCAGCTCGTGCAGCTCGTCCATGAGTGCCGGGCCGGATCCTGGCGGTGCGTCGAGCATCCGCTCGATCTTCGCGCCGGCGATCGCGCCCGCGCTGCCGACGAGGTCGAGCTTGTCGCGGTGCGTGAACGTGCTGCCGTGCCGCTCGAAGAGGGCCACCTCCGCCCTCGTCCAGACGACCTCCGTGTCGAGCGTCAGGCCGTCGTTGTCGAAGATCACGGCGGCGGGGAGGATGCTCACGGCCTCCATGATGGCGGGCGCCGCCGTGCGGCGTGGCGCGCACGCGCGCCGCGTAGGCTGTGTCCATGGCCGATCGGGCTCGCGTGCTGCGGGAACCCGGCGCCGGCGAAGGCGGGCGCCGGCGCGCCCTTGCGGCGGTGCTCGGCGCTGCACTCGGCGGGGTGCTCGCGCTCCCGACGCCGGCGCTCGCGCTCGGCGGGGGCGGGTCGGGCGGCTTCGGCGGCGGGGGAGGGGGCGGCGGGTTCGGCGGTGGCGGCTTCGGGATGCACGGGATCATCTTCGGCCCGGCATGGCTCGTGATCGTCGTCCTGCTGCTGCGCTTCGCGATGGCCGCCTACCGGCGCGACGCCATGCAGCGTCGCCGCGACGGGCGCCCGCCGTTGACGTTCGGGATCGCGCTCTCGCTGCTCGCGCTCTGGCTGCTGTGGCCGTTCGCGGTCGCCGCCGAGCGGTGGCGGCGCAGGCGACGGGTGGCGCGCGTGCGCCTCGCCGCGGCCGAGGCGAGCGAGGAGGACCCGATGTTCGCGCCCGACGTCGTCGAGCGTGCCGGCGAGGCGCTGTTCCGTGACATCCAGGCGGCCTGGTCGCGCGATGACCGTGAGCGCCTGGCGGCGCTCGTCGGGGAGACGCTGATGACCGAGTGGAACGCCCGCCTGGGCGACTTCGCGCGCCGTGGCTGGCGCAACGAGGTCGACGTGATCGGCGACGTGCGAGTCGAGTACGTCGGGCTGGTCAATCTCGGTGACGAGCGCTCGGAGGTCTGCGTGCGGATCGCGGCCCGAGTGCGCGACATCGTGCGCGACGAGGGCGGCGGGACCGTCCGCCGCCGCGGCAGCGTCGCTGAGACGCACCGCGTCTGCCAGTACTGGACGCTCGGCCGTCGTGACGGACGCTGGGTCCTCGTGCGCATCCAGGAGCGCCGCGAGGGCATGCACGAGCTGCGCGCGCCGATCGTGGCCACCCCGTGGTCCGACGACGAGCGCCTGCGCCGCGAGGCCCTCGTCGAGCAGGCGTCGGAGTCCCTCGTCCCTGCGTCCGCGATCGCTGCGATCGCCCGGCCGGCGATCGACGAGGACGCCCGCCTGGCGGCCCTGGACCTCTCGCTCGTCGACGGGCGGTTCGCACCCGACGTGCTCGCCGGCGAGGCGCGCTATGCCGTCGCCGCCTGGGTCACCGCGATCGACGGTGACCGCGCCGCGCTGCGCGAGATCGCCGACGAGCGTGCGATCGGGCAGCTCCTGTACCCGGACGGGCCCGCCACCCGGCTGGTCGTCCGCGGCCTTGACGTCGGCGAGGTGCGGATCGTCGAGGTCGCCGCGGGCCGCGTGCCACCGACCATGACCGTCGAGGTGCACGCCGCCGGCATCGTCTACACCGAGGACCGCGCGACGCTGATCGTCGTGCGCGGCGACCGCGCGCTGCGCCGCGGTATCACCCTGCGCTGGCTGATGGAGCTCCGCGACGCCGGCACGCACCCCTGGCGGATCGTCGAGATCTGCGCGCCCGGCCAGGAGCCTCCCGCCGCCGCCCGGCTCGAGTCGCCGCCCGCGGCCTCGGCGGGCTGAGCGTCCGGCGCCTACGTCGCCGCCAGCTCGCCCAGCACCGCGAGCACCTGCTCGTCGTGCGTCTTCGGCGAGACCTTCGGGATCACGTGCCGGACGACCCCGTCCGCGTCGATGATGAACGTCGCGCGCAGCGCGCCCCAGTAGGTCCTGCCGTACATCGACTTCTCCGCCCAGACGCCGTAGGCCTCGCACACGCTGTGCTCCTCGTCGGCCAGCAGCGGGAAGTTCAGGTCGTACTTGTCGTGGAAGCGCTTGACCTTCTTCACGGGGTCGGGCGACACCCCGAGCACCACCGCGCCCGAGCCCTCGTAGTCGGGCAGGTGATCGCGCACGCCGCATGCCTGGGTGGTGCAGCCGGGCGTGTCGGCCTTGGGGTAGAAGTAGAGGACGACGGTCTTGCCGCGCAGGTCGGCGAGGCGCACGGGCTCGCCGTCCTGGTCGGGGAGGGTGAAGTCGGGGGCCTGCTCGCCGGTCTCGATCATGGCTGGATCCTCTCGGGTCGTGTGCTCCCCGACGATACGCGCCGGTTGCTCCCGCCGGTTCACGGTGGGATGGTGCGTCACCGATCCGGGGGCCTGCGAGGACGAACCGTGCGTTTCAGCGTGCAATTGCTGCCGGAGCAGCCGGTCGACGAGTTGCTCGATGCGATCGTGCTCGCCGACGGCCTGGGGTTTCACGGCTGCTACGGCGCGGACGAGATCTACCACAAGGACATGTGGCTGATCCTCGCGGCGGCAGCGGTCAGGACGACGGAGATTCGCCTCGGCCCATGCGTGTCGCCGATCTTCATGCGCGACCCCACGCACGTCGCACAGCTCGCAGCGACGCTGGACGAGCTCTCACAGGGCCGCGCCGAGATCGTGTACGGGATCGGCAACCTCGCGATGCTCGATCAGTACGGGATCCCCTGGCAGGGGACCCGCCCGCTGGCGCGCCTGCGCGAGGCGCACGCGGTGATGCGCGCCGTGCTCGACGAGCAGGCCGTCGATTTCGCCGGGGAGTTCTACCGGTATTCGGGAGTCTTCACGACGGCGCAGCCGGTGCAGGAGCGTCTGCCGATCAAGGTCGGCGCGATGGGAGGGCCGCGCTCGATGGAGCTGGCGGGCGAGATCGCGGACGGCATGTTCACCGCGTGCGCGTACTCGCCGGACGCGATCGGCTACGCGATCTCGCACACACGGCAGGGCGCGCAGCGCGCGGGACGCGACGCGAACACGCTCGACATCGCCGACAACGTCCTCGGCGCGATCGGGCCCGACGGCCCGGCGGCGCGCCGCGCCGCGCGCGTGCTCGCCGCGTTCTACATCCCGTCGATGCCGGCGTCCCTGCTGGAACGCCACGGCCTCACGCGCGCGGCGCTCGAGCCGGTGATCGACGCGTTCGCCGCGGGCGAGGTCGAGCGAGCGCTGAGCCTCACACCCGACGAGGTGGTCGACCGGCTCGTCGTCGCGGGCACCCCCGATGACTGGGTCGAGCAGCTCGGAGCCATCCGGGAAAGCGGACTGGAGCACGTGCTCCTCTCGTTCGCCGACCCGTTCACCGTACGCGCCTGGAGCGGGCACACCGCCGCCGGCGTCCCCGGCCTCGCCGCCCAGATCCGCCTCGTCCACGACGAGGTCCTCCCGGCGTTCAGCTGAGCAGTGCAGCTAGGGCGTCCCCCGCCGGGGCATCGAGGGGCGCGGCCCGACCGCGCCCCTCGCATCGCCTCGTGGTCAGTTGACGTCGAGGTCGGCGAACACCCCCCAGTGGTCAGACGCCCAGATCGGAGCCGGCGACAGCCGGAACGGGATGACCCCGGTGCGGACGGCCAGGTTGACGTCCCACCCGCTGCCCTTGGTGAGGATCAGGTCGATCCGCTCGTTCGCCGTCGGCGGGAAGTTGCTCAGCAGCTCGTTCTCGCAGCAGCTGTAGCCGGGGTTGAGCGGCTGGAACGCGTTCCACTCGTCTGTCAGCCCGCCCGCAATGAGGTTCGCGTAGGTGGGCGTAGTCGACCCGTCGGCGGCGGAGTTGTAGTCCCCGAGAGCGACGACCGGGTAGGGACTCGAGTTGATGATCCCGAGCGCCTCGGCGCCCTGCGCGACCTGTACGGGAGGCACGTCCTCGGTCTCCAGATGGGTCTCGAAGACGCGGATCTTCCTTCCGCCCCCGATCGCGTAGTCGACCGACGTCCATCCGCGCGTGAACGTGACCGGCCCACCGAGCGTGGGCACCGTGAACTGCACGGCGTAGTGGCCGTTCTGCGGATTCGAGAACTTCGACGCCAGGCTCGAGCGAACGAGGATGACGTCGCGATCCGTGAGCCGCACGTCGGTGAAGCCGTCCGGGGAGGCGGGGTTGATGCGCGGCGCCTCGACGTCCGCGTTGACCGACGTCGACACCGCGGTGTACGGGATGCCGCGCGAAGCGAGCTCTCCCTGAAGGATCCCGAGGAAGTCGTAGACGACGTTCGTCGCGTTCGGCGTCGAGACGCCCTGGACGGTGTCGCTGACCAGCTGGTCCCGCCAGAGCGACACCTCCTGCAGGCCGACGACGTCGGGGTGCGTCAGCTGGATCTCCGTCGCCAGTGCCTTGGCGCGGCGCGGGAAGTCCGTGGCGACGACGTTCGACCAGTCCTGCGAGACCGCCTGGACGAACTCCGGGAACGTCTGTGCCCCGACGACATTCGTCAGGCCCGTCCCCAAGTAGATGTTGCGCGTGAGCACGCTGACGTGCCTTCCGCCGCCCGCCTGCGCCGCGGATGCCGGGATCAGGGCGGCGGCGACTGCCGCGAACGCGCAGAGCAGCACACGGGCCCGAACGCCCGTGGAGAGGCGGTGCCTCATGGGTCTCCTCCTCTGGTGGAAACTCCCCGCCCGCTCCGCGAGCCTCTCAGGCGACGGCCCCCGCGGTCAAGCGCGGGCGTCACTTCAGCAGGCGCGAGAGGCGCCGGTCCTTCAGCACCCGGCCGCCGGTCTGCTCCTGCGGGCAGTAGCAGAGCACGTAGTCCTCGTAGTGCACCGCCTCGATCGTGGACCCGCAGCGCGGGCAGGGCGAGCCGTCGCGGCGGTGGACCTCGAGCGGCATCGGCAGCTTGTCGGGGATCGGCAGCGACAGGACGGCGGCATAGTGCTCGAGCGCCGCGCCCAGCCGCCCGACCATCGCATCGCGCAGGGCCGCCGCCTGGTCGGGATCGAGCTCGTCGGCGCGCTTGAACGGCGAGAGCCTGGCCGTCCAGAGGATCTCGTCGACCCACGAGCGCCCGATGCCGGCGATCACGTGCTGGTCGCGCAGGACGGCGTGCAGCGGGCGTGCGCCCTGGGCCGCCAGGAGCGCCTGCAGCTCAGGCGGATCGGGCCACGCCTCCGGGCCGAGCGGGGCGATCGCGTCGTCCTGCTCGACCGCCGCCGTCGCCAGCAGCTTCACCCATGCCCGCTGGCGGGTGCCGAACTCGCGCAGGCGCAGCTCGCGGCCGTCGGCGAGCCGCACGAGCAGGCGCGCGGTGCGGTCGCGCATCGACGCGCGCGTGTCGTAGAGCTGCAGGCGCCCGGCGGACATCAGGTGCAGCAGGAGCGACAGGTCGCCTGAGACGTCGACGATCAGGTGCTTGCCGCGCCGGCGCACCGCGTCGACGGTGCGGCCGGCCAGGACATCGAGCGGCGGGTCGTAGGTCTTCAGCGCGTTGATCCCCGGCGCGGCCGCTGACTCGATCGGCACGCCGCGCAGCGCGGCGTCCAGAAGCCGTGCGGTGATCTCGACCTCCGGAAGCTCCGGCATCCCGCCACAGTCTGCCGCACGGCGGGCGCCGCATCGAACCGGCGGGCGACCTTCGCCCGCCGGTGGGCTGGGTTCGGGACGCGTGGCGTCCGCGATCCGGCCCACCGGGGTCCTGCGAGGTGGGGCGCGGCCGGTGGGCTGGATTTCGGACACATCGCGTCCGCGATCCGGCCCACCAGACGCGCGAGCGCCCACTCAGGGCCGGTTCCTTGATGGTCCCGATCGAACGGCGTCGATACCCGCCGGCAGCGACGCCCCCCGGCGGCGCCAACGCGCACGCTCGCCCACAACCCCCGCAACAACGACGAACGCCCCGGCATGGGCCGGGGCGTTCGAGGAGTCGGTGTGCGGGGCGCGTGCCTAGAACCGGTTTCAGAAAGCCGGTGCCCGTCGGTTCGCGGCCTCGCGGCGCCGGATCACCGTCCGAGGGCTTGCCGATGCAACCAGCATCGGCAGCGCCATCGGTCGGCGCCCGGCATCCGCGATCCCGGCGCCCGACGCGCCCCGCCTCATTCCGAAAAACCGGTTCTTACGCCGCTTCGCGGAGCGCGTTCACGCGCTCGAGCGTCGCCAGGCGGTCGAGCGCGCGCTGCTCGAGGCGCTGGGCCTCGGCGGTGCTCACGCCGAGCTTGCGGCCGGCCTGGGCGGCGGTGTGCGGCTGCTCTCCGCTGCGGCCGAAGCGCAGCTCGATGACCTTGCGCTCCTCGGTCGGCAGCTCCTGCAGCGCCCGGTCGAGCTGGTCGGCGACGTCGTCGCGGCCGACCTCCTCCTCGGGGGAGAGGGCGTGGCTGTCGAGGAGCTCGCCGAGGCTGGCGGAGTCGTCGTCGCCGACGCGGGCGTCGAGGCTCGCGGGCTTGGAGTCCAGCTTGCGCAGGCGCTCGACCTCGGCCGGCTCGAAGCCGGTCTCGGCGGCGATCTCCTCCGGTGTCGGGTCGCGCTCGAGCTTCGCCGCGAGGTCAGCGGCGACGCGGTCGACCTTGCGCGTCTGCTGGGCGACGTTCGCCGGCAGGCGGACGGTGCGGGCGGTGTTGTCCAGCCCGCGCTGGATCGCCTGGCGGATCCACAGCGTCGCGTAGGTCGAGAAGCGGAAGCCCTTGCGGTAGTCGAACTTCTCCGCGGCGCGGATGAGGCCGATCATGCCCTCCTGGACCAGGTCGGACATGCCCAGGCCGAGACCCTGGTAGCGGCGCGCGATCGAGACCACGAGACGCAGGTTCGAGTTGATGAGCAGCTCCTTGGCGCGCAGGTCACCGCGCTCGATCCGCTTTGCGAGGTCGAGCTCCTCCTGCGGGCGCAGAAGGCGGTACTGCGCGGCGCGGCGCAGCAGCTGATCGACAGGGTCCGCGACCGTGGTGGGCTCGCGAACCTCGTCGGGAAGGTTCTTCGCGATGTTCAGTGTCATTTCCATGTATATCCGATGTCTAGAGTCGGATTTTACCGCAGGTTCGTTGCGTATGCAACTGTGTTCGCCCGACCGATCCCGGTGAGGCCGGTCCGCATGCCGGAGCGTCACGAGGAGGGTCGAGGAGCCTCAGCCGAAGCTGACGCGTCGCGGATGCTTTCGCACGCTCGTAAACCCCACATCAAGACCTGAGTGGGGCCGACGCACCAACAGCTACACCGCCACGACGGAAATGATACGCGACGCGGCCGTCCGGCGAAAGGCCGTGCACGCCCTCGTGCGTCGCGCGGGCTCCCGGATGCCCGGAGAGTGCGGGAAAACCCTCACCACGCGCCCGCGGGCGGCGGGTAGCCTGCCGCCATGCGGCAGCTGACGAGCCTGGACGCGCAGTTCCTGGCGCTCGAGAACGACCGGACCCACGGGCACGTCGGCAGCGTGGCGATCTACGACCCCTCCACGGCGCCCGGCGGCACGCTGACGCTCGCAGCCCTCAAGCGCATGCTCGCCGAGCGGATGCACCTGCTCGAGCCGTTCACGTGGCGGCTCGTGCGCGTGCCGTTCAGCCTCGACCACCCGTTCTGGGCCAAGGAGGCGCAGGTCGACCTCGACTATCACGTGCGCGAGCTCGCCCTGCCCGCCCCGGGGAACCTGCGCCAGCTCGCCGAGCAGTCCGCGCGCATCTTCGAGCGTGGCCTCGATCGCGATCACCCGTTGTGGGAGATGTACCTCATCCACGGGCTCGAGGACGGCCGCGTCGCGCTGCTCACGAAGATTCACCATGCGGCGCTCGACGGGATGTCCGGCGCGGAGATCCTCGTCACGCTGCTCGACCTCGAGCCGGCCGGGCGCGAGATCCCGCCGCCGCCCCCGCGCGCGGCGAGGGACACCATCCCCGGGCGGGCGGAGCTGCTGGCGCGCGGCCTGATCGCCACACCGCGCCACTCGCTGCGAGCGCTGCGCTCGATGCCGGGAACACTCCCGAACCTCGACCTCGTGCCGACGCTGCGCAGCGTCCCGGGGGTCAACGCCGTGGCCGGTGCTGCGCGGCGGGTGGCGGGCGCCGTTCCCGGGCACGACGAGATCGTCGCGGTCGAGCGCATGCTGGCCCCCAAGACGAGCCTCAACCGCCGCATCTCCGCCCACCGGCGCATCGCACTGACGACGATCTCGCTCCAGGACGTCAAGCGCATCAAGAACCACTTCGGCGTCACGGTCAACGACACGATCGTCGCGATCACCGCCGGCGCGGTGCGGGCATGGCTGCTCGAGCACGACGAGCTCCCGGGGGACCCGCTGCTCGCGATGGTCCCGGTGTCCGTCCGCCTGCCGGAGGAGTTCGGCACGTTCGGCAACCGCGTGTCGATGATGGTCGTCCCGATTCCGACGAATGAGCCGGATGCGGCGCGCCGCGTGCTGCAGGCGCACGAGGCGCTCGACCACGCCAAGGCGCGCCACCGCATGACCCCGCGGATGCTCATGCAGGACGCGAACGAGGGCATCCCCCCGGTTCTGCTCGGGCGCACCGCCAGGGCGCTGCTGCGCGTCGCCGGCTCCGGCCAGCTCAATCCGCCGCTGAACGTCGTCATCTCCAACGTCCCGGGCTCACCGGCGCCGCTCTACTGCGCCGGGGCGCGGCTGGAGGCGAACTACCCGCTGTCGGTCATCACCGACGGGATGGGGCTGAACCTCACGATCATCAGCTACCTCGACCGGATCGACTTCGGCATCATCGGCGACCGCGAGGAGGTGCCGGACGTCTGGTTCCTGGCCGACGCGGTCCAGGAGGCGTTCGCCCAGCTGCTCGAGCTCGTCCCCGAGCCGGCGAAGAGCGCGCCCGCAACGCCCGAGCCCCGCTCGGACAAGAAGAAGCGCCCCAAGCAGCGCGGCGACAAGTCGCGGGCGGCCTGACGCGCAGGGGCCTCAGGGCTTCGCGGCCTGCGTGCGCGTCGACGTGCAGACGCGCACCCGCCTGCCCGCGCTGGCGCGATGCGTGACGCAGCGCGGGTGCACGCAGACCCGCACGAGCTGGTGCGTGCGCTTCGAGACCCGCAGCGTGCAGCGCGCCGTGCACTTCACCGTGCGGCGCAGCGTCCGCCCGCCGGCGCTGATCGTCGTCGTCGTCGTGCATGCCTGGCTCTGCGCCGCGGAGGCGCCGCCCCCGGTGCCCCCGGCCTTCTGCACCGGAGACAGGGGCGGGATCGGCGCGCCGACGTCCGCAAAGCTGTTCTCGGCGTAGTACGGGCTCCTGATGCCCGCGGCGAACGCCGCCTGCGCCGCGGGCGAGGTCTCGATCCGCCAGTCGACGCTGAGGCTCTTGTCGGCCTGCTCGAACCAGACGAAGCCCTTGACGTTCGGGAAGTTGCGCGGAAGCTGAACGTCGAGCATGTCCTTGATCCAGGCGGCCTTGTTCCCGCCGTGCTCGCTCGAGGCGGTCTCGCCGATCAGGAGCGGCTTGTCGGGCGCGATCGCCTGCACGACCTTGTAGGTCGGCCCGAACGTCTGCGAGAAGGACTCCCAGCCGGAGAGGTCCGTGCCCCAGTTGTAGCCGTCGATGCAGGTCCAGTCGACGTACGCGTCGCCGGGATAGAGCGTCTTCAGCGGCTTGAATGAGCCGTTGTACTCGATGTTCGGGCACCACGCCCAGGTGGCGTTCGTCGCCCCCTCCTGCACGAAGATGTCGTGCACGTGGCGCCAGGCCCTGACGAAGTCACCCGGGGCGTTCCCGCTGCGCGCGGGCACGTAGGGCCAGACGCTGGCGAGGTTCATCTCCCAGTCGAACTGCAGGAAGAACGGGTGGCCCCAGGCCTTCGCCTGATCGGCCCACTGGCGGATGAACGCGTCGTAGTCCCCGGCCGCGATCTTCGAGGTCTTGAAGTCCGGCTCGTTCTCCGACAGCGGCTGCGAGTAGCTCGCCCACCCGAAGACGGGGATCGCCCCGCGCTCGCGGATCGCCTCCATCTGCGCCGTCGGGAACCCCTGGAACGTGCACGGCTGCGTGTCGCAGAACGCCCACGGCAGTGAGAACTGCATGAGCGACATCCGCTTGCCAGTGAGCGCCTCGAACGCGTCGGCTCCCTGCATGTTGTACGGCGGACGCTCGCCCTGGGGGTTGAACTGCCCGCCGATGTTCGCACCCCAGTAGACGGACGCCGCGTGTGCGGCCGGCGTAGCGCTGGGTGCGGCGAAGATCGCCGCGCACGCCACGAGCAGCAGGCCGACGCGCGAGATGTCCGAGAAGCGCAGCCGCATGGAGGGTCTTCGGAGGGTAGACCGCGAGCGGGGCGCGTGCATCGGTACGTGCGTCGAGTGGGCCGTTCGCGCCGCCTGCCTGAACGGCCACGGCGGCGGGACGCGGCGCAGTCCGCGCCCGCTCGGGAACCGGCCGGCGTCAGCCCCCGGGAGGGGCGATCGGCCCCGGCGGCAGCGCGGCGGCTGTGTTCGCGACATAGCGCGGGTCGGCCACGCCGGCGCGGAAGGCGGCCGTCGCGCTCGCGCTCGTCTCGATCGGCCAGTCCATGCCGTCGTCGAGCTTGTCGAACCACAGCAGGCCGCGAATCCGCGGGAAGCGGGTCGCGAGCGACTGGAACATGTCGGTGATCCACTGCGCCTTGGACCCGCCGGTCTCGGTCGACGCCGTCTCGCCGACGAGCATCGGCTTGCTCGGCGCGATCGCGGTGGTGATCCGGTCGTACGTGGCGCCGAAGAGAGCGGCGAAGGAGGTCCAGGGGGTGTTCCAGTTGTAACCGTCCAGGGCCGTCCAGTCGACGTAGGCGTCGCCGGGGTAGACGCTGCTCAGCGGTGTGAGCACGCTGTCCGGGTCGATGTTCGGGCACCAGACCCAGGTCACGTTCGTCGCGCCCACGCGCGTGAAGATGTCGTGCACATGGCGCCAGGCCGCGACGAAGTCGGCGGCGCTGTTGCCGTTCTTGCCCGGGCTCCAGGGGAACCAGTTCCCGTTCATCTCCCAGTTGAAGCGCAGGAAGAACGGGTGGCCCCAGTCGCGGGCGGCGGTGGCCCAGGCGGTGATGTACGCGTCCTGGCCGCCTGCGGCGATCGTCGACAGGCGGTAGGCCGACTGGTCGCCGCTGAGGGGGAGTGCGTCGGTCGCCCAGCTGAAGAACGGGATCGCGCCCTGGCCGCGGATCGTGTCGAACTCGGCGGCCGGGAAGGCGTAGGTCGTGCACGGCGAGGCGTAACAGTTCGCGAACGGGCTGGAGAAGTTGACGAGCGACGGCGCCTTGCCGGCGTCGCGGCCGAACGCCGTGATCGCGCCTGCGTCCCACGGGGCCTCGGTCCCGGTCAGCGACGAGCCGATCCAGGCACCCCAGTAGACCGGAAGCGTGCTCGCCGGGGGCATTGCGGCCTGGGGGGGAGCGGGGTTCACGGGCTGCGTCGCAGTGGTGGGGGGCGCGCCGGTCGTCGCAGGCGTGGTCGTGCCCTGGGCCGTGGGGGCGGGCTGGGGCGCCGCGGTCGTCGGACCGGCAGACGGCAGGTGTGCGCGGTGGAGCCGCTGTGCACCGCTCGCCGCGATCCGCCGTGCGGCGCAGGCCCGCGTGGCGTGTCCGTGCGGCGCGCCTGCGCAGCGGACGGGGTGTCCGTGATGGCCGTGGGCAGTCGCCTGCGCGGCGGGC
Organism: Solirubrobacteraceae bacterium; assembly: GCA_035542555.1. GTDB lineage: Bacteria > Actinomycetota > Thermoleophilia > Solirubrobacterales > Solirubrobacteraceae > F1-60-MAGs163. The sequence continues at coordinate 11,980 of DATKLF010000030.1, forward strand.
GGCACCTGCGCGCCGAGCGCCGCCAGCACGGCGCCGAGCAGCGCGGCGCGCCTCGTGCCGGACACCCTCATGTCGCGAGGTGTCGGCGCGCCTGCGGGCGCGCCCAACCGGCCTCGACGGATGACCCATGGGTACGCGCCCGGCGGCGGGCCGGGCGCGGCGTGCGGCGTGCGTCAGGCGGTTCCGATCAGCGCGCCGCGCAGCCGCGCACGTGCGCGGTGAGCGTGCGCGGTGAGGTCCGGCTCGCCGCGTCGAAGACGACGTGCGCGCGCACCACGTGGACGCGCCGCGAGAGGTGATGGGCGGGGAGCTTCATCGTGAAGCGCCCTGCAGCATCCGGGCGCAGCACGCGCCGTGCGAGTCGCCCGTCGACGAAGAAGGTCGCGCGGGCGATCCGGCTGCCGGTGATGACCGCGCTCGCGCCGCAGCGCGGCGAAAGCGCAAGACGCGCCGACCCGGACCGCAGGTGGACCCCCGCAACGGCCGAGCGCGCGGGGGACAGGGGTGTTGTGAGGGTGCTGCTCGCAGCCGTCGCGGTGCCTGAGGCGTCGGTCGCGGCCGTGCGCCCCGTCATCAGCAGCTGCGCCGTGCCCGCGGTGGTCTGCACCTGGCACTGATACGTCCAGGTGTCGCCGGGATCGAGCGTCGCGGTCGACACGTCCGCCCCGTGATTGACGACGACCGCCTGGGTCTGGCAGGCGGATCCGACGACCAGGACGTCGGCGGCGGCGAACGAGGTGCCGCCGGTGTTCGCGACGGCGAACGTGTAGGTGAGCAGTTCACCGGCCACCGCGGCGGCCGGGCCGTAGGTCGTGATCGACACGGCGGGCGCGGCCGGTGTGTCGGCGCCCGCGGGCGCGGCGGCGACGAGCGCTGCGGCGCCGGCGAGGAGGACCGTGAGGATCCGGCGCACGGTCGTGGGAGTCGGTGCGGTGATCGGCATCGCGGCCACGCTAAACCGGCGGCGCCGACCCGTAAACCCCGCTCAACGACCATCGCACGCCGCCGGTCGAGCGATACCCCCCGTTCGTGGACAAATGTTGACCGGCGGATGCGCCGGCGAGCCGATAAGGTGAGCGGGACGTCGTGCCGGGGGGACTTCCGCGCGACTCGAAGGTCCAGCACGGGACGGCGCCCTCAAGAGGCGACGACCACAGAGCAAGGGGACATCGCCATGGACGCGGCGCAGGACCACCCAATCGCATACGGCCCGGGCATCGACTGGGCCACGCTCAAGCCGGAGATCGAGATCCCCGAGCTGCGCCTTGCGATCGTGGACGACAGCGCCTGGCCGTACTCCCTGCATCGCGCGCAGCCGCGCGTCAGCGTCGTGGTGCCGACGCTCAACGAGGCAGAGAACCTCCCGCACGTGCTCCCGCGCATCGACCCGCGGCACGAGGTGATCGTCGTCGACGGCGGCTCGAGCGACGATACCGTTGCGACGGCGCTGCGCCTCAGGCCGGACGCGCGGATCGTGCACCAGCAGCGCCGCGGCAAGGGCGAGGCGCTGATCTGCGGCTGGAACGCCGCGACGGGCGACATCATCGTGACGCTCGACGCCGACGGGTCGGCCAGGCCCGAGGAGATCCAAGCGTTCGTCGACGCGCTCTGCGCCGGCGCGGACTACGCGAAGGGCTCGCGCTACATGTACGGCGGCGGGAGCACCGACCTGACGTGGCTGCGCAACCTTGGCAACCGCTTCCTCGGCACGACCGTGAACGTGCTGTTCCGCACGCGCTACTCGGACCTCTGCTACGGCTACAACGCGTTCTGGCGCCGGTGCTCCGGTGCGCTTGCCTGCGACGTCGACGGCTTCGAGATCGAGACGCTCATGAACATCCGCGCCGCGCGTGCGGGCCTGAACGTCGTCGAGGTGCCGAGCAACGAGGAAGACCGGCTCCACGGCTCCAGCAACCTGCGTCCGTTCCGCGACGGCCTGCGCATCCTGCGCCTGATCGTCCGCGAGCGCCTGCGCCGCCGGCCCAAGGAGGAGCCGCCTGAGCCGCCTGCCGCGCTCCAGCGCCCGCGCGTCCCGCACGACACGCTGGCCATCCGGGCCGCCTGAACCCGGCGGACCGCGGGGCGCCGGACGCCGCCGCGCGTCCCCGCGGTCGCTTCGGGACCGCCTGCTTGAATGACGGGCCCCGCCCTTGGCCGCCGACACACCGAAAGACGCGGCGATCAGCCGCCACCTGGCCCTCAGCACGGTCAGCAACTACGCCGGCCAGATCGTGAACCTGGCGGTCTGGTTCCTCCTGACGCCGTTCCTCGTGCACCGGCTCGGCGCCAGCCAGTACGGCCTCTGGATGCTGGTCTCCTCGTTCATCGCCTACGGCTCGCTGCTGGACTTCGGCGTCGGGGAGGCGATCGTCAAGTACGTCGCGGAGTTCCGCGCGCGCGGCGACAGCGAGAGCGCCTCGCGGCTCGTCGCGACCTCGTTGTGGCTCTACTGCGGCCTGGGCCTGCTCGTGCTGCTGATCGGCATCGTGATCGCGCCGCTCGTCCCGAAGATCATCAACGTGCCGCCCTCCGAGGCGCACACCGCGACGGTGCTCGTCATCCTCACGGCCCTCGGGGTCGCGGTCGAGCTGCCGGCGACGGCGGCCTACTCGGTGCTGCGCGGCCTGCATCGCTTCGACCTCATGAACCTCATCGGCAGCTCGGCGATCATCGCGCTCGCGGTCGGATGGGTGCTCGTGGTGCTGCTGGGCGGCGGCGTGCTGGGCATGGCGGCGATCGTGATCCCGCTGACGCTCATCTGGCAGGTGCCGGCGATCGCGCTGATCCACCGCACGGCCCCCGATCTGCGATTCGGCCTGCGCGGGCCCGAGCGCGGGATGGTGCGCAGCGTCGCGACCTTCAGCTCGGCGCTCTTCGGCATCAACGTCGCCGCGGTCGTCAAGGGCAAGACCGACGAGATCGTGATCGGCGCCTCGCTGCCGGTGGCGGCGGTCGCCCCCTACTCGATCGCCCGGCGGCTGAGCGGGCTGCCCGGGCAGCTCGCCTACCAGTTCGTGCGCGTCCTGATGCCGCTGGCCTCGAGGCTGCACGCCGAGGGGGACGCGGCGCTCCTGCGCGGGCTCTACACGGCGAGCATGCGGCTCACGATCGGCCTGTTCACGGTCGTCGCCGGCGGCCTGATCGTGTTCGCTGGGCCGTTCCTGGCGGCCTGGGTTGGCCCGCGCTACGCCCACAGCTCGGACATCGTGGTGATCCTGACGTTCGCCGGGCTCGCGGAGGCGCTGTTGTGGCCCGCCGCGCAACTGCTGCAGGGCATGAACCGCCACCGCCCGCTGGTCGCCTTCGCGCTCGGGTCGGCCGCGCTGAACCTCGCGCTCTCGATCATCCTGATCGGGCCGCTCGGGGTGAAGGGCGTCGCGTTCGGCACGCTGATCGCCACGAGCCTGGAGGCGCTGATCGTCGTCCCGTTCGCGGCGCGGGTGACGCAGGTCCAGGGGCGCACGGTGCTGGCCGACGTGCTCGTCCCCGCGATCCTGCCGGTGGTCCCGATGGTCGCGGTGCTCGCGCTGATCCGCGGCACGCTCGCCCCGTCGACGATCGCGACGATCGCGATCGCCGGCCTGGCGGGTGCCGTGGTCTACGCCGCCGGGTACCTCGCCTTCCCGGTCGCGGTGCGCGAGCGCGCCATGGTCGCACGGATCCTCGGCGGGGCGCGGGGGGCCGGACGGGCCCTCGCCCGACGCTGATCAGCCGGGGCCCAGCAGCTCCTCGTAGACCGCGCTCGTGGCCGCGGCCATCGCCTGCGCCGAGAAGGACGCGACGGCCCGCGCACGCGCGGCGGCGCCGAGCGCCGCGCGCCGCCGGGGGTCGCGCAGCAGGGCATCGAGCGCCGCGGCGAGGGCGTCGGGGCGGCCCGGCGGCACGAGCACGCCCGTCACGCCGTCCGCGACCGACTCGCGCGTCCCGCCCACGTCGCTGGCGACGACCGGCCGACCGGCGGCCATCGCCTCGAGCACCGTGATGCTCAGGCCCTCGTTGCGCGAGGGCTGGACGACGACGTCGGCGGCCGCCATCAGG
>DATKLF010000031.1:0-16447 GCA_035542555.1 Solirubrobacteraceae bacterium
CCGTAGTCGGGCCCCGAGCCGTCGATGACGGTGCCCAGCAGCAGCCCCCCGCCGATCAGCGCGCGCTCGCGCGGGTCGAGGCCCTCGATCGCCTCGCGCAGCACGTCGAGCGCCGGGCGCCCGGCCAGCTCGCGAACGACGTTGCCCTCCACCGCGGTGACCGTCAGCTCGGGCCCGATCGGCGCCGCGCCCTGGGAGACGCACGGCAGGACCTCGACGCCCTCGAGCACGATGCCGACGGCGCCCTCGCCGACCCGCCGGTCGCCGAGCAGGAGCGCGCCCTGGCCGTCTTGCGAGCGCGCGCTGGCGATCCCGCCCATGACGGGCGTGCGCGGGGCGGTGCGGCCGAGTGCGACGAGCGCCCGGTCGACCGGGAAGCTGTAGGGGTCGGCGAGCAGCACGACCGCCGAGGCGCCGGCGACAGCCGGCAGACCGGTCACCGTGACGCCATCCGGCGTGCTCATCGGCGCCGCATGAAAGGCCCGCGCGCGTCCGCCGCCGAGCGTGGCCGCCCACACCGCCACGCCCGAGCCGTGCTCGCACTCGCGGCCCGCGCCCAGCACGCCGCCCGCGCCGCAGCCCGCGAGCACGGCGGGGGCGAGCGCTTCGCCCGCGCCCTCGAGCACCGCTTCGCAGGAGCTCACGTGCGATCCGGAGAAGAAGACGAGCACGAGGTCGGCATGGCGGCCGCCGAGCGCCGCCCGCGCGTCGGTGCCCGCCTCGATCGCGGCGATGCGCGGATCCCCGTGCTCGGAGAAGCCGGAGCCGATGCGGACGCCCACACGGGCCACGATACTGCGGGGAGATGATCACGCAGAGCCCCGAAGGGATGCCCGAGCGCGACACCGTGCTCGCCGTGTTCGGGCCGACCGCCGTCGGCAAGACGGATGTCGCCCTGGAGCTGGCCGCGCTGCTCGCCGCGGCCGGCCGCCGGCCGGTCGCCGTCTCGGCCGACGCGCTGCAGGTCTATCGCGGCCTCGAGATCCTGACCGGCGTCCCGGGGCCCGCCGAGCGCGCACGCCTCGAGCACCGCCTCATCTCCTTCCTGCCGGTCGACGCGACCTTCAGCGTCGGCCAGTACTCCGAGCTGGCCCACGCCGAGATCGACGGCCTGCTGGCCGAGGGGGCGACGCCGATCGTCGTGGGCGGCACGGGCCTCTACCTGCGCGCGGCGCTGGCCGACCTGGACCTGCGCCCCGCGCCGCCGCAGGAGATCCGCGACCGCTGGGCGGCAGCGCTGGAGCTCGAAGGCTCAGCGGCTCTGCACCGGCGCCTGGCTGCGCGCGCGCCGTGGGCGGCGGCGAGGATCGACCCCGCGGACCGCCACCGCATCACGCGCGCGCTCGCGCTGCTGGAGATGGGCGAGCTCGAGCCGCCGGAAGGGCCGAGCCGGCTCTGGACGAGCGAGACGCGCCATCCCACGCGCCTGATCGGGCTCGTGCGCGAGCGCGAGGAGCTCTACCGCCGGATCGACGAGCGCGTGGCGGCGATGGTCGCGGCGGGCGCGGTCGAGGAGGTGCGCGCCGCCAACGCCGCCGGAGCGTCGGAGACGGCGCGCAAGGCGCTCGGCTTCGACGAGCTGCTCGTCGGCGACGTGGCCTCGATGCAGCGGCGCACGCGCAACTTCGCGCGCCGGCAGCTCACGTGGATGCGCAAGCTCGCGGGCGTCGAGCTCGTCGACCTCACCGGCCGCTCGGCCGCCGCGGCGGCCGCGGAGATCCTCGCTGGCGTCGCTGCGGCGCCGCCGGTCGGCTAGGTTGGCGCGGGTGCGCTTCGAGAAGTGGCAGGCCCTGGGGAACGACTACCTCGTGGTCGAGCGCGACCGGCTGCCCTTCCCGCTGACCGCGCCGGTCGTCGAGCGGCTCTGCGACCGCCACCTGGGCGTCGGCGCCGATGGCGTGCTGGAGCTCTCACTGCCCGACGAGCCCGGCTTCGTCGCGCGACTGCGCATCTTCAACGCCGACGGGTCGGAGGCCGAGCTGTCCGGCAACGGCGCCCGCGAGGCGATCCTCTACCTGCGCCGGGCGGGGTGGACCGACCAGCGCCAGTTCTCGATCCAGACCGTGGCCGGCGAGATCCGCCCGACGATCACCTCCGAGACGACGTGCACGGTCGACATGGGCCGCGCGCGGACGGCCTCGCCGGGATTCCCGAGCGGCGGCCCGGACGGGCGCGGGACCATCGAGGCGGGCGGGCGCACATGGGCGTTCCAGCACGTGGCGATCGGCAACCCGCAGTGCGCGATCCGCGTCGCCGACCTCGAGCAGCTGCGCACGCTCGACCTGGGCGCCGTGGGCTCGCAGATCGAGCACAGCGAGCTCTTCCCGGGCCGCACGAACGTCAGCTGGTGGACCGAGCTCGAGCCCGGGGTCCTGCGCGCTCGGGTCTTCGAGCGCGGGGTCGGCGAGACGCTCAGCAGCGGCACCGGCGCGTGCGGCGCCGCGGTCGCCTCGGTGCTGCTCGGCGGCGACTCGCCCGTGACCGTGGCGCTCGACGGCGGCGAGCTGCAGGTCGACGTGGGGGAGGACCTCCACGTGGACCTCACCGGTTGGGCGCTGCCGGTGTTCACGGCGCAGGCGAGCGCCGAGCTGGTCACGACGCTGGAGCGTCTGGCGGGCTGAGGGCCACCAGGCGCGCCTGCGCCGGGCTGAAGGCGGCGAGCACCTCGCTGCCCGGCCGCAGGCCCAGCCGTGCGACGGTCGCCGCGGGCACCTCGGCGACCAGCGTCCCGACGCGCACGTTCGCGCGCTCGCCGTCGGGCGTGATCGTGCCGACGACGCCGGGCACGGTGTTGCGCGCGTCCACGCTCCCGGGCGGCAGCAGCTCGATCTCCCACGGCGAGACCGCCACGCCCACGCGTCCGTCGGCGACGGCGTCGGCGTGCACGACGACGCCACCGTCGAGCACGATGCGCGAGCCGCCGCCGGGCAGCGCCGTCGCGGTGCCGGTCAGCAGGTTCGCGCCGGTGAAGCCGACGACGAACGCGTCGGCGGGGCGCTCGACCAGGTCGGCGACCGTGCCGAGCTGGCGCAGACGCCCGTCGACGATCACGCCGATGCGGTCGGCGAGGGCTGCGGCGTCGCGGAAATCATGCGTCACGACAACGGTCGGGAGCTCGAGCTCGTCGAGCAGCGTGCGCAGCGCGTCACGCACATCCCGGCGGGTGTTCGCGTCGAGCGCCGACAGCGGCTCGTCGAGGAGCAGGACCGCCGGGTCGCGCGCGAGCGCGCGCGCGAGCGCCACGCGCTGGCGCTCGCCACCGGACAGGGCGCCGGGGCGTGCGTCGGCGAGCTTGGCGATGCCGAAGCGCTCCAGCAGCTCCGAGGCACGCTGTGCGCCGCCGAACGCGACGTTGGCGCGCACCGTCATGTGCGGGAAGAGGGCGTACTCCTGGAAGACGAACCCGGTCGAGCGCTCGTCCGGCGCGCGGTCGATCCCGGCGTCGGCGTCGAACCAGACCTCCTCGCCGAGCGCGATGCGGCCACGGTCGGGTCGCTGCAACCCGGCGATCGCCCGCAGCACGGTCGTCTTCCCGGCGCCCGAGGGCCCGACCAGCGCCACCGTCTCGGCGGCGACGCTCAGGTGGAGATCGAGGACGAAGTGCCGAAGCGCGCTGGTGATGTCGACGTCGAGGTGCGCCATGCCGAGAGCAGCTTGAACGAGAGCAGGATGCCGCCGCTGAGGAGGACCAGCAGCACCCCGATCGCCAGCGCCACATCGAAGCTCGTGTCGAGGATCTCGTAGATCGCGAGCGTCAGCGTCTGGGTCTGGCCGCGCACGCTCCCGGCGAAGATGATCGTCGCACCGAATTCGCCGACACCGCGCGCGAAGGCGAGCACCCAACCGGCGCCCAGGCCGCTCGCCGCGAGCGGCAGCGCGATGCGCGCGAAGGTGCGCGCACGCGAGGCGCCGAGCGTCCGCGCGGCATCGGTCAGCACGGGATCGACCGCCTCGAACCCGGCGACTGCCGAGCGCACGTAGAAGGGCCCGGCGACGAACAGGATCGCAAGAACGACCGCCCACTGCGAGAACGGCAGGACGATCCCGCCGCGTGCGAGCTGGTCGCCGAGCAGCCCGCCGGCGCCGAAGGCCGCCAGCAGCGCGATCCCTGCGACTGCAGGGGGCAGCACGAGCGGCAGCTCGATGAGCGTCAGCACCAGCGCGCGCCCGCGGAAGCGGCGGGTGGCGAGCAGGTACGCGGCAGGGGTGCCGAGGCCGAGGAAGAGCGCGTTGGCGAGCGCGTTGGTGCGCGCGGTGACCGCGAGCGCCTGGCGCACCTGCTGCGTGCCGAGCAGGTGCGGGACGTCGCCCAGCGGGGCCTGGGTGAACAGCGCCAGCACCGGCAGCGCCAGGAACGCCAGCAGCAATCCCAGCGCGAGCGCCTGGAGGGCGGTGAAGCCGCGGCCCGCGGCCAGGCGCCGCAGGTCGCGCACGCGCTCGCTACCCCCGCGGCGGCAGTCCGAAGCCCAGCCGCTTGAGGATGTTGCGCCCCGCGCGCGTCGTGACGCGCTGGATGAAGTTCTGCGCCCCGGCGGTGTCGGCGCCGGAGCGGCGCACCGCGCAGATCTGGTAGCGCACCGGCGGCTGCGCCCAGCGCGGCAGGCGGATCGAGGAGACGCGGTCCGAGGCCGAGCGCCCGTCGGTGTAGTACGCGAAGCCGGCGTCGGCCGAGCCGAGCGCGACCTTCGAGACGATGCCGGTGACGTTCGGCTCCTGGCTGACGGTGTTGCGCGAGAGGATCGCGCCCAGGCGCAGCCGTGCGAGCAGCTGCCGCGTGTAGTCCCCGATCGGGACGCCCGGCGCGCCGACCGCGAGGCGGTGCCCGCCGGCGCGCAGGTCGTAGACGGACGTCAGGTGCCCGGGGTTCGACTTGGGGACGAGCAGCACGAGGAAGTTCGTCGCGAAGGTGACCGGCCGCGTGCAGAGCCCCTCGTGGAACAGCGCCTGCGCCTCCTTGGGGCTCGCCGAGGCGAAGACGTCGGCCGGCGCCCCGTGCTCGATCTGGAGCTGGAGCTGGTTGGAGCCGGCGAAGCTGTAGCGCACGGCGTTTGTGATGGCAGGGAAGGCATCGCGCAGCGAGGCCGCCGCGTAGACGTTCAGCGCGAGCGCGGCCGAAGGTGCCGCCAGCCCGGCGAGCACCGCGGCGCAGGCGACGATCAGGCCGGTGCGGCGCAGGAAGGACGTGGTCATGGCGATCCGGGGGTCTTCAGGTATGGGTCGATGGCGGGGCCGGCGGTGTCGACGTCGATCGGCTCGATCAGGCCCGCGCTGGGACGCAGGCCGGCGAGCCGGTGCAGCTGCGCGAGGTCCGCCGCGTCGCTCGCGAGCAGGCGCGCGAGCAGCATGCGCGTGCCCGGATCCTGGGCGTAGGCGGTGGCCGAGGTGTAGACGCCGCACAACAGGCGCTCCAGCCGCGTGGCCAGGGCCAGCACGTCGGCGCGCGTGCGCGTCTGGGCCGCGGGGAGCACGATCGTGAAGTCGCCGGGCTGCGGCGCGTCTGCGCCGAGCACCGCATCCAGGCGGTGGGCCGCGCGCAGCTTGGCCGCGCGTGCCGCCGAGAGCTCGCGGCGCTGGGCCGCGGTGAAGCCGGGCGTGCGCAGCGCCTGCGTGTCGGCGGCGACGCCGAGGCGCTCGGCGATCGCGCCGTACTGCACGAACCCGACGTCGTCACCGACCGGCGTCGCGGCGGGCGGGGCGCCGTGCGCGGCCGCGGCGGGCACGAGCCCCGCGAGCGCGACGAGCGTCACCAGGAGTCGATGCATAGACATTGCGTAGGTGCAGTCCTACCACGTCAGGGCCGTGGCGTGCACGCGACGGCACTACGATGGCCGCGATGCCGCATCGTGCCGCCGCCGCCCTGCTTGCCGCTGCGGCGGCGCTGAGCGGCTGTGGGACCGCGGCGACGACCGCGAGCGCGCCGCGCGCCCGGCGGCCGCCGCCGGCGCTGGCGTCGCAACCGGTGCGGCCGGGCGAGATCCTCGTCCGCGGTGCCACCTCCCCGCTCACGCGTGGCCCCTTCGCGTTCGACGGGTCGTACCTCGTGCGATTCGTCCAGTACGAGCCGCTGGGCGGCCACGTCGACTTCGCCCGCCAGACGGCGTTCGTCGCCGACCTCGAGCATCCCGGCACGCCGGGCGAGCCGGCGGTGCGCCTGTTCCGCACCGCGGCGGCGGGTGGGCGGCGGCTGCTGCCCCTGCACGGCCGCTACCTCGTCGACGTGAGCTTCGGCGACTTCCCGTTCGCGCTGCGCTTCACGCCGACGCGCTGACGAGCGCCCGACCGGTCAGTCGTTGGCGTGCAGGGCCGCGTTGAGGCCGCCCCAGTCGCCCGAGCGGGGCACGGCCTCAACGGCGCCGGTCTGGCTGTTGCGCCGGAAGAGCAGCCCGTCGCTGCCGCTCAACTCGCGCGCCTTGCGCACCTCGCCGTCGGGCATCGTCACGCGCGTCCCGGCGGTGACGTAGAGCCCGGCCTCGACGACGCAGCCGTCGCCGAGCGAGATCCCGACGCCCGCGTTGGCACCGACCAGGCAGCGCCGGCCGATCCGGATCTGCTCCGTCCCGCCGCCGGACAGGGTTCCCATGATCGAGGCCCCGCCCCCGATGTCCGACCCGTCGCCCACGACGACCCCCGCGCTGATGCGCCCCTCGACCATCGAGGTGCCGAGCGTCCCGGCGTTGAAGTTCACGAACCCCTCGTGCATCACGGTCGTCCCCTCGGCGAGGTAGGCACCGAGGCGCACGCGGTCGGCGTCGGCGATCCGCACGCCGCTCGGGACGACGTAGTCGGTCATCCGCGGGAACTTGTCGACGGACGCGACCTCCAGCCGGCGCCCCGCGCTCGCGAGATGGCGCATCCGCGTCTCCTCGAATCCCTCGGGGTCGCACGGCCCGGCGTCGGTCCACACGACGGTGCTGAGCACGCCGAAGATGCCCTCGACGCTGATCGTGCGTGGCCGGACGAGGCGCTGGGAGAGCAGGTGCAGGCGCAGGTAGGCGTCGTAGGCGTCCGCCGGAGCGGCCTGCAGGTCCTCGACGACCGTCACGACGGTCACGAGGCGCACGTCGCGCAGCTCGTCGTGGCCGGCGGCCTCCGCCAGCAGCTGGGCGCCGAGCTCGGCCGCCTCGTGGGCGTGGACCTCGCGCGTGCCTCCGCGCCCCGGCGCGCCCTCGAGCCCGAGCACGGGGCTCGGGAAGCGCACGTCGAGCACGCGTCCTGTGCGTTCGGAGATCGTCGCCAGGCCGACGGCCCAGGCGCCTGCTGGCTGCTGCGCGCTCACGGCGCCGAACGCTAGCGCCCGAGGCCGGTCAGGATCTGCGCGGCACGCTCGCACTCGGCGAGCGTCGGGACGAGCGCGATGCGCACATGGCCCTCGCCGGCGGGGCCGAAGAACGTGCCGGGCGCGACGACGACGCCGTGGCCGAGCAGGCGCTCCGCGCAGCCCTCCGCGCTCTCGCCCGCCGGCGCGCGGCACCACAGGAAGAACGTCGCCTCACCCCCGACGGGATCGAACCCGGCCGCGCGCACGGCGGGCAGCAGCAGCTCGCGCTTGGCCCGGTAGCGCGCCCGGGTCTCCTCGACGTGCCGCTCGTCGCCCCACGCCGCGATCGAGGCGCGCTGGACGAAGGTCTGCGGGGCGACGCCGATCGAGGGGCGCACCTGCTTGAGCGCCGCGATCAGCAGCGGGTCGCCCGCCACGAAGCCCGAGCGGTAGCCCGGCATCGAGGAGCGCTTGGAGAGCGAGTGGAAGGCGAGGACGTGCGTCGGGTCGCTGACCTGCAGGACCGAGGGCGGCGGCTCGCCCGCCAGCCAGATCTCGCTGTAGGCCTCGTCGGAGGCCAGCACGACGCCGTGCTCGCGACAGCGGGCCGCGAGCTCTTCGTAGAACGCGCGGGGAGCAACCGCTCCGGTCGGGTTGCCCGGGTGGTTGACCCACAGCAGCGCCAGCCGGCGCCACGCGCGCGCATCGAGCTGCGAGAGATCCGGCAGCCATCCGGCCGCCGGGTCGAGTGGCAGCTCCAGCACGCGTGCGCCGGCGAACAGCGCGCCGCGTGCGGGAACCGGGTAGCCGGGGGTCGTGACCGCGACGAGGTCGCGCTCGGAGCCGGCGCCGATGAGCGCCTGGGCGAGGTGGAAGATCGCCTCCTTGCTGCCGAGCGTCGGGAGGATCTCGATCCCCGGGTCCAGCCGCACGCCGAAGCGGCGGTCGAGCCAGCCGGCGATCGCCCGGCGCAGCTCGGGCAGACCGGCGGCCTGGGGGTATGTCGAGACCGGCTCGTCCTCCACGGCCTGGGTGAGCGCCCGCCGGATGAACGCGGGCGTCTCCTCGCGCGGCTCGCCGACACCGAAGTCGATGAGCTCGGTGCCCTGCGCCTGCGCCCTGCGACGCGCGTCGGTGAGCTGCGCGAAGGGATAGGTCCCGAGCTCCTCGATCAACGGGTTGAGCTGCATCGCGGCCTCAGACGGTCGCCCCGGCGGCGAATGCGGTCAGGGTCCGGTGGCTGCGCGCGAGCGCGTCGGCGCTGACATGCTCGCCGCGGGTGTGCGCCTGCGGCGGGTCGCCGGGGCCGAAGTTCACCGCGTCGACGCCCGCGAGACCGAACTCGGCGACCGGCGTCCAGGCCTGCTTGGCCTCCACGGGCAGACCGGCGGTGCGCTGCAGCGCCGCGACGAGCGCGTTGCCGTGCGGCACCGGCCCCGAGGGGGCGTCCGTGTCGATCACGAGCTCGCCGTGCGGGTCGCACAGCTCGTGCAGGCGTCGCTCTGCGTCCGCCGGCGTCATGCCGGGGGGGTAGCGGTAGTTCACGTGTGCGCGCGCGACGTCGGGGATGACGTTCGCGGCGATGCCGCCCTCGATCCGCGTCACCGAGGCGACCTCGGTGAAGCGCAGACCGCCGGCATCGTGCTCGACCGGCCCGACCGCGGCGAGCGTCGCGATCCCCGCCGCAGCGCGGTGGATCGCGTTGTCGGCCAGCCACGGACGCGCCGAGTGGCCGCTGCGCCCGTGAAAGGTCCAGGTCGCGTTGATGTTGCCAAGGCAGCCGAGCTGCAGGGCGTTCGCCGTCGGCTCCATGACGATCGCGAGGTCGGCTCCGCGCAGCCCCGCCTCGCGCGCCAGCAGCGGTTCGAGCGCGCTCTCGGTGTGGGCGAGCTCCTCGCGGCCGAAGAACACGAAGCCGAGGTCGAGCACGCGCTCCGCGGTCGCCGCGCCGAGCGCCAGCTCGATCATCACCGCGAGCGCGCCCTTCATGTCGGCTGCGCCGAGGCCGTGCACCGCGCCGCCCTCGATCCGGCCGGGGCGGTTGCCCTGCGCCGGCACCGTGTCGAGGTGCCCGGCGAGCAGGACGAGCGGGCGCTCGGTGCGCACGGTCGCGCCGGCCAGGATGCACGTGTCGCCCGCATCGCGCACGGGCACGCCGCCGTCCCCGAGCACCCGCAGGACGTGCCCGGCGAGCACCTGCTCCGCGCGCGACTCCGACGCGATGTCGACGAGCTCGAGCGTCCGCGCCGCGAGGCGCCCTGGCAGCGGGTCGGTCACGGACGGGACCGTAGCGGCACCACGATGGGGCCGTAGCTCGCCGCGCGGCCCTCGGCGCTGAGCTGCGCGGTGAGCGCCGCCGCGATCGCGTCGCGCAGGTCCTGCGAGGTGCGCTCGGGCACGTCGGCGAGCCCGAGCTCGGCGAGGGCGTCACGCGACCACGACGCGCGCGAGCGCGTCAAGCGCGGGCCGGCCAGGATCGTCCACGACGCTGTCGGGAAGACCTCGACGGTCGGGACGCCGGGCAGCGCGCGGCGCAGTGCCCGGTGCAGCTCGAGCCCGTGGCGCACCCACTCGTAGTACGGGCCGCCGCCGGCCACCGTCCTCGCATCGGGGGTGAAGCGGATCGCGCACACCTCGCGGCTGAGCGCGCGCTCGCCCGGCCGGCTGCGCTCGCCCGGCGCGGCGCAGTCGCACGGCGCGTCGACGCCGATCGCGTCGGGGGTCTCCTCGCACGCGATCTCGACGACGTCCGCGACGGTGCAGCGGCGCTCGTGCCGGACGAGCTGACGCCCGTCGACGACGGCGACGTCGAGGCCCTTGCGCAGGCCGCCGACGTCGACGCCCAGCCCGATCACCGCTCGCGCTCGCTGTTGTCGTGTGCCACTCGCATACGCCCATCGTCGGTGTTGGGCGGTCGCCGGAGGGCCTGTGGGTGGGCGGTCGGAGGGGGTGGCATGCGGGGCTCTGGTGGATGGGGTGTGGGTTGGGTCGGCGGCGGTGGCGTGCGCAATCCGGCCCAGCGGGCCGGCCTGGGCTCCGGGTGGGCGCGGTGGGCTGAATCGGGGACGGTGGGCGTCCGCAATCCGGCCCAGCGGGCCGGCGGGGCGCGGTCGTTGGCTGCCGGGCTCATCGGCACCGAAGGGAGCGGCTCGCGGGGCTCTGCGCGGGGTGGTGGGCTGGATCAGGGACGCTGGGCGTCCGGAGGGCGGCCCAGCGGGCCGGCCCGGTACGCCGGGTGGGCGCGGTGGGCTGAATCGGGGACGGTGGGCGTGCGCAATCCGGCCCAGCGGGCCGGCCCGGTACGCCGCTGCTCCTCAGTGGCGCCCGCCCGGATCGGCGCGCCCACGACCACGATCACCGCTCGCGCTCGACGACGACGGTCGTGGCCTTGATCACCGCCGTCGCCGCGACGCCCGGGCGCAGGCCGAGCTCGTCGGCTGCCTCGCGGCTCATGAGCGAGACGATGCGGAACGGCCCGCACGCGAGGTCGACCTTCGCCATCACCCCGTCGCGCTCGACGTCGACGACCACGCCGCTGAGCCGGTTGCGGGCGCTTGAGGCGCTCGTGGGGGCGCGCTCGCGCAGCACGCGGGCGAGCTCCTCGGCGGGCAGCACCCGCCTGCCCGCGCGGCGCTCGAAGCGGATGCGCCCATCGCGCTCCCAGCGGCGCAGCGTGTCGACGCTTACACCGAGCGCCTGCGCGGCGGCGCCGATCCGGATCCCGCCGTCGTCGATCTCCGCCATCGGGGCAGCGTACCCCGGACGGCGCACTAGACTCGGAGACAGAGGTGCAGCCCCGCAGCCGCCACGGACGCCTGACCGAGTCCCGCCCCGGGACCGGTGGCCAGGCGCCCTCGCGCGCCAAGCAGCGCGCGTTCTGCATCGCGGCGCTGCCGGAGGGAGAGGACCTCTCGGAGCTGCGCGAGCTGCTGCGCACCGCCGGGGTCGCGGTCGTCGGGCAGACGGTGCAGCACCGCGAGCACCCGCATCCGAACAGCTACCTGGGCCCGGGGAAGGTCACCGAGGTCAAGGCGCTGGCCAAGGCCGCGGACGCGAACGTCATCGCCTGCGACGACGAGCTCACGCCGCGCCAAGAGCGCAACCTCGAGGCCGAGCTCGACATGCCGGTGGTGGACCGCACGTCGGTGATCCTTGACATCTTCGCCGGACACGCGCACAGCGCCGAGGGCAAGCTCCAGGTCGAGCTTGCGCAGCTCGAGTACAACATGGCCCGCATGCGTGGCCTGTGGACGCATCTCGACCGCCTCGGCGTCGGCGGGGTCGGGACGCGCGGTCCCGGCGAGACGCAGATCGAGACCGACCGGCGGCTGGCGCGCAACCGGATCTCCGCGCTCAAGCGCCGGCTCGAGGAGGTGCAGGGCTCGCGCGAGACGATGCGCGCCGAGCGCCAGCGCACCGGTCTGCCGCAGATCGCACTCGCCGGCTACACGAACGCCGGCAAGTCGACGCTGCTCAACCGGCTCACGGGGGCGGAGGCCGGCGTGCAGGACCGCCTCTTCCACACCCTCGACCCGACGACGCGCGTGATGCGCGTCGACGGGCGGCCGTTCCTCGTGACCGACACGGTCGGCTTCATCCGCAAGCTCCCGCATCAGCTCGTCGAGGCGTTCACCGCCACGCTCGAGGAGACGCGCCTGGCGGATCTCATCCTGCACGTCGTCGACGCCTCCGTCGAGGAGGACGAGATGCTGGCGATGATGAAGGCCGTGGAGGACGTGCTTGAGGAGATCGGGGCCGGCGACCGGCCGCGCAGGCTCGTCCTCAACAAGGCCGACGCGATCGGCGCCGAGCGCCGAGCCGAGCTGCGACGGCGCCATCCGGACGGCATCCTCGTCTCGGCGGTCGGCGGAGAGGGCGTCGATCGCCTGCGCGAGCGCATCGAGGACGACTTCGTGCGCCGGATGCAGCCGGTCGAGCTGCTGCTCCCCTACGCGGAGGGCGGCCGCCTGGCGGAGCTCCACGAGATCGCAGGCGACCTCGAGCGCGAGGACACGCCGGAGGGCGTGCGCGTCAGCGCGCGCGTCACGCCGACCGTCGCCGAGCGCTTCGCGCGCTTCGCCGTCGGCGCGCACGCCGGCAACGGCGGCGGCCGCGGCGCATGAGGCTCGCCGTCCGGCGCCTGGACCCGCGCGCCGTCCTGCCCTCGCGCGCGCATCCCGGCGACGCCGGCCTGGACCTGCGCGCGCTGGAGGGCGCGACGCTGGCCCCCGGCGTTCGCGTGACGGTGCGCACCGGCCTGGCGATCGAGCTGCCGGCCGGCCACGCCGGCCTCGTGCTGCCGCGCTCGGGGCTGGCTGCACGGCACGGGATCGCGCTCGTGAACGCGCCGGGCCTGATCGACGAGGGCTACCGGGGCGAGCTGCGGATCCTGCTGCTCAACACCGACCGCGAGGCGGCGTTCGAGATCGAGCCGGGCGACCGGATCGCCCAGCTCGTGGTCGTGCCGGTCGCGTCCCCGGACCTCGTCGAGGTCGACGAGCTCTCCGCGCACAGCCGCGGCGACGGCGGCTTCGGGTCGACGGGGCGCTGACCCGCGGCCATCGATCCCGCTGCGCCGCCCGAGCCAGACGCATGCCCGAACACCTCGAATGGTCGATTGACTACCGTGGAGGTACACAATCGACCACTCGATGCCCGGTGAGCGCCGCTACGGCACCCCGGCGGCGCGGCGAGCGCTCGCGTGCGCGGCGTCCTCGAGCTCATCGTCGAGCGGAGCGAGCGGTTCGTCGAGGCCAAGCGCGGTCTGCACCAGCCAGTCGGCGAACCAGGTGTTCTTCGGCAGCAGCGGGCCGTGCATGTACGTCCCGATGACGTTCCCGCGCCGCACGCCCTCGAACCCCGAGTGCCCGTCGTTGCCGTGGCCGCGCAGCACGCGCCCGAGCGGCCGCTCGCCGGGACCGAGGCTCGTGCGCCCGCCATGGTTCTCGAAGCCGGCGAGCACGCGCGGCCCCTCGATCCCGGGCAGCTCGACCTCGATCGCGATGTTGCCGATCAGGCGCGGGCCCTCAGCGCGCACCGTCTCGACGTCGACCAGGCCGACACCCGGGATCGACCGATCCTCAAGCTCGTAGGAGTGCCCGAGCAGCTGGTAGCCGCCGCAGACCGCGAGCAGCGCCGCGCCGCGCTCGACGGCGGCCTCGAGCGCCTCGCGCTTGACGTCGACGAGGTCCTGGGCGCAGAGCACCTGGTCGCGGTCCTGGCCGCCACCGAGGTAGAAGAGGTCGTGCACGGCCGGGTCGATCGCGTCGCCGAGGCCCGCCGCGGTCACCTCGAAGCCGATGCCCCGCCACGCGCAGCGGCGCTCGAGCAGCAGCAGGTTCCCGCGGTCGGCGTAGATGTTCATGAGGTCGGGGTAGAGCGCGCAGACGCGCAGCGTTCGCTCAGCCACCGAGCATCACCACGGTGGAGCCGACGTACTCGTCGGTCTCGGGGATCTCCCGGACGGGGAGGACGCGCAGGCCCGCCGCCTTGCCCTCTGCCTGCAGCGTTGCGGCGTCGAGCCGGTCGAGGCGGATCACGTCCTGGCTCGCCCGCCGGGCGCCGGCCGGATCGACGACCTCGCGCACACGCTCGATGACGAAGCTCTCGCCGTCGCCGTAGATGGCGACCGGGCGGCTCGAGTAGAGCGTGCCGTCGATCTCGCGCAGGTCTGGGAGCGCCTCGCCCGCGGGGCCGTCGGCGTGCGGGTCGAGGACCGCGGAGATGGCCAGCGCCAGCAGCCCGTCCGGCGCCAGGTGGGCACGCGCGCGGCGCAGGAAGGCCGCGCGCCCGGCGGGGCCGCCGAAGAGCTGGACGCTCTGCATCGGCACGATGATGAGCGCGAAGCGCTCGCAGAGCTCGAATGTGCGCGCGTCGGCGCACGCGGTGCTCACCGGGAGCGTCCCGGCGCGCGCCGCGAGCGCGGCCAGCAGCTCGGCGTCGGCGTCGAGCGCGACCACCGGCGTACCGCGCCGCGCGAGGTCCAGCGCCACGCGGCCCGTGCCGGAACCGACGTCGAGCACCGGGCCGGCCGTGGCTGCTGCAAGCTCGCGCCACAGCGGCAGGTCGACGTCGTAGGCGCCGCACTCCAGGTCGTGCCAGAGGACCGCGCTCACACGAACGAGCCCTCCACGGCGCCGCGCGCGGCGAGGACCTCGCGCAGCGCCAGCATCGCGGTGTAGGTCGGAAGTGCGAACAGCCGGCCGTGCCCGTCGCCGACGGCCTCGTCGAGCGCGGCACGCAGGTCCTCCTGCACGCGCAGGCGCTCGGGCGCCACGCCGGCGTACTTGAGCCGCAGCGCCATCTCCGCGGCTCGGGTCCCGCTGCAGGTCACGCGCCGCAGGCGGCCTGCGAGCACCTCGAAGTCCGCGTCCCAGATCCAGCTGACGTCGCGGCCGTCCGCGACCTGGTCGTTGAGCACCGCCAGCACGTCGTGCTCGCCGGGCTCGAGCGCGAGCGTGCGCAGCACCTCGTTGGCGCCCGCCGGGTTCTTCACGAGCATGATCGAGACCTCGCGCCCGTCGACCCGCGTCGTCTCGGCGCGTCCGAAGGCCGCACGGACGCTTTCGAGCCCCGCCCCGATGTCGGCCAGCCCGACGCCGAGCGCGTGCGCCAGCGCGGCCGCGGCCAGCGCGTTGTAGACGTTGTAGAGGCCCGGCAGCGGCAGGCGCACGGGCACGCGCTCGCGCTCGGCCTCCAGCATGAACTCGGCCGAGGTGACGCCGTGCAGGTGCACGTCACGGGCGCGCACCGCCGGCTCGGGCCGGCGCGCCCCGCAGCGATCGCAGCGGTAGCGGCCCAGGTGGCCCATGTAATGGGCGTCGTAGACATAGGGGGCGCCGCAGCGCCGGCAGTGCTTGGCGTCGGAGGCGTGCTGCATCGCCACGAGCGCCACGCCGTCGTCCTCCACCCCGAAGTAGAGCGCGTCGCCGCGCTCACGCCCGAGGTCCGCGACGACTGGGTCATCGGCGTTCAGCACGAGCCGCCCGGCGGCCGGCGAGGCCGCGACCGCGGCCCAGCGCGCCGCGATCGTCTCGAGCTCGCCGTAGCGATCGAGCTGGTCGCGGAACAGGTTGGCGAGCAGCGTCGCGCGAGGGTGCAGCGCCTCGACGAGCCGGTCGAGCCAGAACTCGTCGACCTCGAAGAGGCCGCGGTCACCGCCACCGTCGAGCAGCGTCGCCGCGATCCCGCCGGCCATGTTGGCGCCGGCGCGGTTGTGGACGAGCCGCTCGCCCGTGCGCTCGAGGATCGCAGCGGTCATCGCGGCCGTCGTCGTCTTCCCGTTCGTCGCGGAGATCACCACGCTGCCGCGCGGCAGGCGCGCCGCCAGCCGGCTGATCGCGCGGGGGTCCATACGCAGCAGGACCTTTCCCGGCAGGCTCGTGCCGCCGCGCCCTGACCGGCGCGAGAGCGCCCCGGCGGCGCGCGCGGCGCCTGTGGCGAGCGACGTGCGCAGCGGACTCACGAGCCCGCGGGAAGCAGCACGCGGACCGCGGCGGGCAGCGAGCGGACATGGACCGGGAGCGTCGCGACGGGATCGCCGTCGGCGTAGACGTCGAATGCACGGCTGGCGCTCACGCGCACCTCGCGGCCGCGGCGCACGCTCACGTTGCGCTCACGCACATGCGTCCCGCGAAACACGCGCGGGAACGATGCGAGAAAGCGCAGGCGGCCCGTCTTGCGGATCAGGACGACGTCGAGCAGGCCGTCGTCGACGCGGGCGTCGGGCGCGACGTACATGCCCCCACCGTAGACGCTCGTGTTCGCGACGATCACCGACCACCCGTCGAACGACTCCTGCGCCCCGTCGACCGTGACGTCGAAGCGCGCCGGCCGCCAGCGGGCGACTGCGCCGAGGGCCCCGTACACGTAGATGCCGCGCCCCAGGAACCGGGGGGCGCGGTTGGCGAGCGCGTTGGCCTCCGAGTCGAACCCGAGGCTCGCGATGCCCAGGAACGGCCGGCCGTTGGCCTCGCCGAGGTCCACCGGCGAGGGCGTTCCGCGCGCGATCACCGCGCAGGCCTCGACGGCGTCCTGCGGGATGCCCACATGCCGGCAGAAGTCGTTGCCGCTCCCGCCCGGCAGCACACCGATCACCGCTCCCTCCTGCGCCGCGGCAGCGCCGGCCACGGCCCCCGCCACGCCGTCCCCGGCGAACGCCACCGGCAGCTCGCCGCGCGCCAGCGCCGC
>DATKLF010000032.1:0-4217 GCA_035542555.1 Solirubrobacteraceae bacterium
GACCTCATCGTCGTGGGCAACAAGGGGATGACCGGGGCCAAGCGGTTCCTGCTGGGCTCCGTGCCCAACAAGGTCAGCCACCACGCCCCCTGCTCGGTGCTGATCATCCGCACGACGTAGCGCGCGGCGAGGCCCCGATCCTCAGCGCGAGGCGGCGCCGCCGGTCGGCCCGCCGGTCGCGGGCAGCGGGGCCGTCGCAGCGGCGGCGTCGACGAGCCCCCAGCCGTAGTCCTGGTCGTACCCCGGGCGCCCGAGGTCGCGCGCGGTGCTCTCGAGGCGGTGCTCAAGCGCGGCGGGCGACGGGTTGGCGCCCGCGGTGCCGGTGGCGATCACGAGCGCCGCGGCCGCGGTCACGTGCGGCACGGCCATCGACGTGCCCTCGTAGCTGCTCGGGATGCCGAAGCGCGTCGGCGACTTGCCCAGCAGCGTGACCTGGAAGATGTTGCGCCCGGCGTCCGCGTCGGGATGGCAGTTGGGGTCGCCGTCGAGCGGGGCATCCGCGCCGCCGCCCGGAGCGACGAGCCCGAGGCCGTTGCCGCCGTTGGAGAACTCGCTGAGGCAGCCGTGCTCGGTCGTGGCGCCCACCGACAGCACGCTGCTCGCGCGCGCCGGGTAGGCGACGCGGGCGCGCCCCTCGTTGCCGGAGGCCGCGACGACGAGCACCCCGCGGCTGCGCGCGTAGCGCAGCGCGTCCAGCAGCTGGGGGATGTCCCCGGCGGTGACGTTCTGGTCGAACTCGAGGCTCATGTTGATGAGCTTGGCCCCGTGGCGCACGGCGAAGCGCACGCCGGCGGCGATGTCGGTGGCGTTCCCCTCCCCCGCGGCGTCGAGCACGCGCACGGGCATCAGGCGCGCGCCGTAGGCGAGGCCCGTCAGGCCGACCTGGTTGTTCGTGGCCTCCGCGAGCGTGCCCGCGACGTGGGTGCCGTGGCCGTTCCGGTCGAACGGGTAGGGGTCACGGTCGACGAAGTCCCAGCCGCGCACGAACTGGCTGGGCTGGAAGTCGGGCGAGATCGCGAACGGCCGGCGCGTCGCGTAGGCGATGCCGGTGTCGAGCACCGCGATGATCACGCCCTTGCCCCCGGGCCGACCGGCGTTGATGGCGTTCTGCCACGCCTGGGGAGCATTGACGCCGAACGGCCCGTCGAAGTCCCACTGCACGCTCTGCCAGCCGGCGACCCCGCCGCGACCCACGTCGTCGGGGATGAAGCCCGGCGAGCTGCCGGCGTCGGCGATGTGCGCGGTGAAGTTGGGGACGGCGTAGGCGACGTCGGCGCGTGAGCGCAGACCCTCTAGGGCCGCGTGCACGTCGCGCACCTTGAGCACGGTCGGGCGCCCGTCTGCGACCTGGGCGGTCTGCGCGGTCGAGCCGGGGTCGAACTTCACGACGACCTGACCGGGCACCGTGTCCTGCGCGCTCGCGGCGCCCGGAAGCATCGCGGCCGCCAGGGCGGCGGCGGCGAGCGCTGCGAGGAGAAGGCGAGGACGTGAGTGCATGAGGGCGTTTCATCGGCACGGGAGCCGCGCGACCTGACCACCCCAATGAACACCGGGCGGCCAAGGAAGTTCCGTGCGATAAGCCATGATGGCAGCACCATGCACCCGGCGACACGGCCCGAGGACGAGCAATGGATGCGCGAGGCGCTCGACGAGGCCCGCGCCGCCGAGGCCCACGGGGACGTGCCCATCGGCGCGGTCGTCGTTCACCGCGGCCACGTCATCGGCCGCGGCCACAACGAGCGCGAGCATCTCGAGGATCCGACGGCGCACGCCGAGATCACCGCACTACGCGCCGCCGCCGCGGCGCTCGGCTCCTGGCGGGTGCTCGACAGCACGCTGTATGTGACGCTGGAGCCATGCGCGATGTGCGCCGGCGCGATCGTGCTCGCGCGGATCCCGCGCGTCGTCTACGGGACAGCGGACCCCAAGGCCGGGGCCGCCGGGAGCGTGCTCGACGTGCTCGGGGACCAGCGCCTGAACCACCGCCCCATCGTCGACGGCGGCGTGCTCGCCGAGGAGTGCGGGGCCGTGCTGCGCGACTTCTTCGCCGCCCGGCGCTGAGCAGGCGGGCCGGCCGGCCTGCGGCGCGCCCATCTCAACCTTGCGGCGCACCCTCCTCGCGCGCGGCCTGAGCGACCGCGGCCTGCTGTGCCATCCGCCGCGCATCGTTCGCCGTATAGACGGGCGCGTCGACCACGTACGTGCGCGCCACGCGGTCCTGGAAGGTCCGAGAGCGGTCGTCCAGCAGCGCGATCCACTCGCCGAGGCCGAGCGCCATCACGCCCGCGGTCAGCGCCACCAGGCGCAGCGCGGCGCGGCGAACCTGGATCGAGCCCCCGTGCCCCGCGTCGACGACGCGGATCTGCAGCAGGCGATTCCCGGGGGTCTGCCCGGTGGAGGACCAGAACACGACGAAGTACGCGAAGCCCCACGCGAGGTACAGCACCGCGAGAATGGCGCGCACGACGTCCTTGAGACTCGAGTTGAAGTGCAGCGTCGACATGACGAGGTCGACCGCGGCGCCGGTGAGCACCGCGATGATGTTGACGATCGCCACGTCGATGACGAACGCGAGTGCGCGCGTGGCCATGCCGATGTAGCGCGTCTCCACGGGCTCCACGGCCGCGGGGCCACGGGCACGACGGGCTGCCGCAGCCTGCGCGCGGGCCTCGGCGCGCGCGAGCTCGACCGCCGCCTGCGCCTCCTCCGCGGAGGCCCCGCCATTGCGGCCTGCCCCGGCGGCGTCGCTCACGGCGCCCCGTCCCCCGCGGGGAGGATCGTCGGCGGCGCCTGGCCGCCCTCACCGCGCCGTCGGCGCACGAGCCGGCGGGCCGTGCGGTCGAGCCAGGCGTCGGCGTTGCGCGTTCGGCCTCGCACCCCGTCCCCCACCTGATCGGCGAATCCGAGGCTCTGCTGCGTGATCGCCTCGCTGACCGCCGGGCTCTGCGCGATCTCCTCGACAAGCAGCCAGAGCTCCTCGCTCTGCAGCAGGCGCGAGACGATCTCGTCAAGGACGCGGCTGTCCATGACCCGCTGGACGAGGCGCTCGACGCCGGGACCGTCGACCGCCCGCGCGACCACGCGGTCCAAGCCCGGGCTGTCGAGGGCGCCCGCGACGATCCGCTCCATGCCCGGGCTCTCCACCGCCCCGGCGATGATCCGCTCCATCCCGGGGCTGTCGACCGCACGCGCCACGAGGCGCTCGGTGCTGCTGCTGTCGATGGCCCGCGCGACAGCGGCCTGCACCTGCTCGCTGTCGACGACGAGATCGACGAGGTGCTGCAGCTCTGGCGCCTCGACCACGCGCTCGGCGACCCCCTCGGCGATCCCGCCTGCGAGCACGCGCCCGGTCAGCCGCTCGGGCACCCCGGCCGCCTGCAGGCTGTCGACCACCCGCTCGATCGCATCCCCCTCGAGCAGCGAGTCGAGCGCGTGGGCATCCAGCAGCTCCCGCGTGACCCGGTCGACGACCGAGTAGCGGGCGACGTCACGGGCGACAGCGTCGACCAGCGGGCCGCCGAGCGCCGTCTGCACGGAGTGCTCCAGCAGCGGACTGGCAAGGACCCGCTGGACCGCCTCATCGGCGACGTCGCTGGCAAGCAGCGCGTCGAGCGCGGCGAGCGCCGCACGGGAGGCCGTGCCCGTCACCGCCTCGCGCGCCCGCCGCTCGATGACGATCCCGAGCGCGACCCCCGTCTCGGCAATCTCGACACCGGTGTGCAGCGTCGTGCTGCCCAGGCGCAGGCCGCGGCCCGCGAGGTCGCCGATGGCGCTCATCGCGGGATCGCTCTTCCACGCTCAGCTTGCGGTCTTCCCATCACGATTTCACCGTGCACGCTAGCCGCAACGCGGTGCGGGGCGGAACCAGAGCGAGGAAGCGAGAGCCGGCCCGATCGTCCGCGAGCGGGACATGCGCGGATGGTATGCCAAACCGGCACGTGGCCTGGCCGAACCTCAGCCGCCTGACGGCGGGCCGGCGGCGTCTATCGTTCGCCATACGTCTGACCCGGTCATCCGCATCCGCGGCCTGCGCAAGGCCTTCGGCGACGTCGAGGCGGTCCGCGGGATCGATCTCAACGTCCAGCGCGGCGAGATCTTCACGTTCCTGGGGCCCAACGGCGCCGGGAAGACGACGACCGTCGAGACGCTGGAGGGCTACCTCACGCGCGACGGCGGCGAGGTCGAGGTCCTGGGCCGTGACCCGCAGCACGCAACCC
>DATKLF010000033.1:0-21471 GCA_035542555.1 Solirubrobacteraceae bacterium
TTGGTTGGGGGGGGGGGGTGGGCGATGGCGAACAGGGGGTCGGCCTCCATGTCGTCGGGTGGCACGACCGTTGGGTTGTCGATGACGAACTGGGCCAGCAGCGGATCTTGGAGCAGCAACTGCTGGAGCTGCTCAACGCAGCGGGCGGTCTCGAAGCGGATGGCGTCGTAAGAGAAGCGCACGACCGTGCGTCCGGCGGCGTGGAGGTCGTTCTGGCGGAACCGGTCGTAGGTGAACTGCAGCCGGTCGGAGTGGAAGGCGAAGCCGTCGAGCTCGACGGCCAGGAGCAGGCGTTCGCCGGCGATCTCGTAGTCGATGCGGTAGTTGCGGCC
Organism: Solirubrobacteraceae bacterium; assembly: GCA_035542555.1. GTDB lineage: Bacteria > Actinomycetota > Thermoleophilia > Solirubrobacterales > Solirubrobacteraceae > F1-60-MAGs163. The sequence continues at coordinate 333 of DATKLF010000033.1, forward strand.
ACCGACCGTGACCTCCGCCTGCGGGGTGATCCGCTCGACGATGGTCGCGTCGGTTGCCGGCGCGAGAACCCAGCGCAGGAAGCAGGACTCCAGGAACGAGGAGGCCGGTAGGGCGAGGTGGGCAGGCTCAGCGGCCATCCTCCTCCAGCAGCGCCGCCTGTCGGGCGATCGCCTCATCGCCGACGGGACGGCTCGCCCCGAGCGCGGCGCAGCGCTTCTCGACCTCCACGGCGGCGGCCAGGAAGCCCTCGCGCTGGTAGAGGCTGGAGAGCTGATGGAACGCCGGCACGATTGGGTATCCGCTGCGCTCTTGGTCGCGCCAGTGGTCCTCGGCGAACACGAGCTCGGGCCCTTGTTCCATGAGGCTGATGTCGGCGAGACATAGCGCCTCGATCCAGCCGAATGCCCGCGGGTCCCGTTGGCGAGCTCCGTGGAGCGAGCCCCAGGCCGAGAGCATCCCGAAGTGGTAGTCGCTACGGGTACCGGGCAGCGCGAGCATCTCGCTGATCGACTTGGCGACCGTACGCGGAGCGAGCTCGCGGTCGGTCTCCAGCTTGCGCTGATGAAGCGCCGCGGGGCTCCCGGATTCGTTGGAGAGTTCGGTCCCGGTCGGCGTCAACCACTCAACGTGGAGGTAGGTGCGGTCGTCGTAGAGCGATCGCTCCTCGGCGTGCGGCCGCGCATCGAGCCCGCGCAGCTTGCCGCGGTCGATCGGCACGAGGGGCTCCCACACCACACCCGGCACGGCATCGAACGACGGGAACCACTCGTACTTCACCCAGCGACCCTAACTACATCCATGTCCTTCGGGCAACGGGGCCGCACGTGAGCGGTTGCGGCGCGCTCCACGACCGCCCGGGCCTCCCTTCGCTGGCGGCGGCACACAGTGGCATTTCCAATGCGGCACGGCTTGTGGGGCCCGCGACCAACCGTCAAGGCCGGTCGCACGCACTGCAGAGCGCACCCCGCAGCCTCGCGAGCACACAGACCCCGAACGGTGGCACACCCTTGCATTTCGCGAAATGCAACTGTGTGCCAGATCCTGAAGGCCTCGTGCCCGCGCTCAGTCCGGGAGCTGTCGGTGGGCCTCGAAGAGGAGGTCGCCGTGGATGGCCGACCAGTCGACGTCGTGGAGGTGCTCGTCGACGAGCTGACCGAAGGTGATGGCGAGGATGCTGCTGTCGGCGTGCTGGTAGGGCTGGGTTCCAGCGTCGCGGTCGGGGACGATGTCGCGGTCGTCGCTGATCAGCAGGTCGGCACCGACGCGGAGCGCTGTGTAGACGATCGGGTCGTCCGCCGGGTCGCGCGTCAGCGCCGGGGCGTCCGTCGGGGCGAAGGGCTCTGGTCCGGCCACGCAGATCGCTTGGAGCTGACGGCGCAGCCGGGCGGCCTCCTCGCGGTCGATCGCGCGCCCGAGGCGCGGGCCCACGTCGATCGCCTTGCGCTCGTACTCGTCGAACAGGTATCCCGAGCCGGCGGCGACCCAGCCGGCGGGAGCATCGGGCGGAAGCAGCTCGGCGAGCGCTGCGCGGCGTCGAGCCGCTACGCCGATCAGCGATTCGATCGCGTCGCGTCCGCCGATCGCACCGTCATCGCCTGCCTCTGCCTCGATGGCGTCAAGCTCCAAGCGCAGATGTTCTTCACGGTAGGCCAGGGCGCCGTAGGCGAGCAACACCCAGAACTTGCGAGTCAGTCCGGTGGGCGACAGCGTCGCCGGCAGCGAGATACTCGTGTCGACGACGACCAACGGCACCGCGCGAGGGTAGGGCGCAGACCGGCTAGGAACCCTCGTCGAGCGCGCGTCGCACGTCGTCCTCGGAAATGCCGGCCGATCGCGCATCGAGCGCGGCAAGCTCAGCGGCCAGGTCGTAGGTGCCGCCGAGCGAGGCGAGCAGCGCGCCCTGGGGGATCCGGTAGGAGCCGCTCGGCAGCCGCAGGAAGGGGATCTGCTCTGCGTCGATCCAGCGCCTGATCGTCTTGTCGCTGACCTTCAGCAGGCTCGCGGCTTGGGCGACGGTGAGGAGCTCGGGTGCTGCGGCTGTACGGGGCATCGGGAGAAGAGTATCGGCCAAGTTGTCCTGAAACAGTACATCTGGGTCAATACGACCCATATGTTGCCATACCGGCCCGGGGGTTCGATGGCCGCTCGCCCGACTCAGTCGTATGAGGTCAAGGCAACCGAACGCGACCACCGCTGAGCAGATGGTGATCGACGTAGGCAGGCCAGCCGTCTCGCTCGCTGAGCCGCTGCTCGGCGCCGGTGAGGCTGCAGCGCTGCTGTCGGTCCGCGTGTCCTGGGTGTATGAAGCCGTCCGCGCCGATCGGCTTCCGTGCGTTCGGATCGGCCGGCACATCCGCTTTCTGCGCTCGGATCTCGAGCGCTGGGTCGCCGAGCAGTGCGGTTAGAGCCCGGGTAGCGGCTCGGGTGCCCGGGTTTCGGGCCCGGGGACGCGGAACGCGCGTTCGGCGAGCGCGGCGCCGCCGGTGGGGTCCGGTGCGTAGTGGGAGTAGATCTCGGTTGTGCTGGCGTCGGCGTGGCCCATCCATTCCTGGATCGCGCGGAGCGGCGCGCCGGCCGCCGCCATCTGCGTGCCGAACGTGTGACGCAGCTCGTGGAAGGTGAGGTCCGCGACGCCGGCGCGCGCGACCGCTTCGCGAAAGCGCTTGCGCAGCTTGGAGGCATCCAGCACGTTGCCGGTCGCCGGGTGGGCGAAAACGAGGTCGTGATCGCGCTGGTGGCGTGAGCGCTGGAAGTGCAGCTCGAGCTCGCCGGCCAGGCGGTCGGCCACCGGGACGGACCTGCCGCAGCCCGACTTGGGGGTTGCGAACGCGCCGCGCGTGTAGCTCTCAGCGACGCGCACGCGCGCGGCGACCCAGTCGACGTCGGTCCAGCGCAGGCCGATCAGCTCGCCCTGGCGCAGGCCGGTCATCGCCGCCGTCAGGTAGAGCGGGCGCTCGACCGCTCCCAGGTGATCCTCGGGCACGGCGCGGACCACGGCCTCGAGCTCGGCGGGCTGCAGGAAGCGCACCCGCCGGTGCGCCGCCCTCGACGCCTTGGGCCGGTCGACCAGCGCGACCGGGTTGCTCGTCGCCCACCCGCGCCTGACCGAGAACGCGAACAGGCCGCTGAGGAAGTTGAGGTGGTTCTGCACGGTCTTGGACGACAGGCCCTCCGCGCGCTTGGCGATCAGGTAGCGCCGCACGTGCTCGGCGTCGATCTTGTCGAGCGTGCGCTCGCCGAAGAACGGGACGAGGTGGCGGCGCAGGTAGCCGCGGTAGTCCTGCAGCGTCGTGCGCTTGCGCTCCATCACGTGCTCGAGATGCTCGGCGTAGGCGGCGCCCGCCCGCTCGACAGTGCGCCGCTGCGCGCCGTGCAGGACGACCTCGGTCTCGATCAGGTGGCGCAGCTCGCGCTCGGCCTGTGTGCGGGTCAGGCCGTCTGCGGTGCCCGGCCGGCGCTTGGGCCCCAAGCGCCGCTTGACGCGCACGTCGCCGGCCCACCAGGACCCATACCAGGTCTCACGCCCGCCGCTGTCGACGCGTGCGAACAGCCTTCCGGATCCGTATGAGCGCTTGCCCATGCACGAACTATGTCGTGCGAGCAGCCCAGCTACCCACCCCGGAATTGGAACCACATTGGAACCACGGAGGCTGCTTGAGGGTTGCCCGGAAAGCGCAAATCCCGCCTGGCGAGAGGCGGGATCCGCATAGCGGGGGCGGGATTCGAACCCGCGACCTTCGGGTTATGAGCCCGACGAGCTACCAGACTGCTCCACCCCGCGGCGTAGGCCAAGTCTAGCACTCGGCCGGCATCCTGATGGCCCCCGGACCCGGTGCCCGGACGATCCCGCGCCCGCTCGCGCACAGCCGTATGCTCGCCGCATGAGCACCGCCGAGGTCCCGCGCCGCGAGCGCTCCGCCGCCGAACGCGCGGTCGAGCGCGTCGCCGCCTCGCGTGCGGGCGGCTGGTACTTCATTCACGTCACATCGCGCGTCGACCCGTGGCTGCTGCGCCGCAGCGGCGGGCGCGTGAGCATGATCCCAGGCCGCCCCGTTCTGCTGCTGGAGCACACCGGCGCGAAGTCGGGCCAGCGCCGGGAGACGCCGCTCGTCTACGCACACGACGGGGACGCGATCCTGCTCATCGCCTCGATGGGCGGGAGCCCGAGGAATCCCGCCTGGTACCACAACCTCAAGGCCAATCCCGAGTGCGCCGTCATCGCGAAGGGGCGCTCGGGGCGCTACCGCGCGCGTGTGCTCGAGGGGGCCGAGCGCGAGCGCGCGTGGGCGATCGCGACGAACGTGTACGCCGGCTACGACACCTATCAACAGCGCACCGAGGGACGGGTCATCCCGGTGCTGCGCCTCGAGCCGATCGCCGCCGCGCCGGCGCCGGCCGGCCACTGACGCGCCGCCCGGCGCGGATATCGTCAGCCCGTGGCCCGCGTGTTCGTCACCCGCCCGCTCGCCGGGACCGCCGTCGAGCAGCTGCGGGCGGCGGGCCACGACGTCGTCGTCCACCCCGGGCCGCTGCCGCCGACGCGCCCCGAGCTCGCCGCCGGCGTCGCGGACGCCGAAGGGCTGCTCTGCCTGCTGACCGAGCGCGTCGACGCCGAGCTCCTCGACGGCGCGCCGCGGCTGCGGGCGATCGCGAACTACGCGGTCGGCTCGGACAACATCGACGCCGCGGCCGCCGCCGCGCGCGGCATCGCCGTCGGCGTCACGCCCGACGTCCTCACCGACGCGACGGCCGACCTGGCGATGGCGCTGCTGCTCACCGCCGCGCGCCGGCTGCCGGAGGCCGCGCGCGCCGTGCGCGAGGGGCGCTGGGGCACCTTCGAGCCGCAGGGCTGGCTCGGCCTCGAGCTGCGCGGCGCGCGCCTGGCGATCGTCGGCTACGGGCGGATCGGCCGCGCAGTCGGTGAGCGCGCAGCGGCGTTCGGCATGGAGCTCCTGCCGGTCGGCCGCGGCGACGATCTGCGCGCGGCGCTCGCGCGCGCCGACGCCGTCACCCTCCACTGCCCGCTCACCGCGCAGACCCGCCACCTCATCGACGCCGCGGCGCTGGCGGCGATGCGCCCCGGCGCGATCCTGGTCAACACCGCGCGCGGAGGCGTCATCGACCAGGCGGCCCTGGTGGCGGCGCTGCGCGCGGGACGGCTGACCGCCGCGCTGGACGTCACCGACCCCGAGCCGCCGCCGCCCGGCGACCCGCTGCTCACGGCCGCGAACGTCTTCCTCGTGCCGCACATCGGATCGGCGACGCACGCGGCGCGCGAGCGCATGGCCGACCTCGCTGCGGCCAACCTCATCGCCGCGCTCGCCGGAGCCCCCATGCCCCATCCCGCGTAGGCTCACGGGGCATGCGGATCGCGGTGGTCGACATCGGCACGAACTCCACGCGCCTGCTGGTCGCCGACGTCGATCCCGCGGCCGGGACGGTGCGCGAGCTCGAGCGCCGCAGCACGGTCACGCGGCTGGGCGCGGGCCTCGAGGCGAGCGGGCGCCTCTCGGAGGAGGCGATGGCGCGCGTCTTCGCCACGCTCGATGCCTACCGCGAGGCGATCGACGCGGCCGGGGACGTCGACCGTCGCTGCGCGGTGCTCACCAGTGCGGCACGCGACGCCGCCAACGGCCCTGAGTTCACCGCGCGCGTGCGCGAGGAATACGGGCTCGACGCACGCACGATCGCCGGTGGCGAGGAGGCGCGGCTCTCGTTCCTGGGGGCCACAAGCGCCCGCTCGGCCCTCCCGGGGGAGCAACTCGTCGTGCTCGACATCGGCGGCGGATCGACCGAGTTCATCATCGGGCAGGGGCGGACCGTGGCGTTCAACGTCTCCACGCAGGCCGGGGTGGTGCGCCACAGCGAGCGCCACATCCACCACGATCCGCCGCTGCCCGCGGAGCTCGACGCGCTGGCGGGCGACGTGCGCGCGACCTTCGAGGACGCCGTGCCCGCGGACCTGCGCGCGCAGGTGACCGCGATGGTCGCCGTCGCCGGCACGGCCACCTCGATGGCCGCGATCGACCAGGAGCTCGAGCCATACGACCCGGAGAAGGTCGACGGCTACCGCCTGACGCTGGATGCCTGCGAGCGGATCTCGCGCCGGCTCGCGGGGATGACCGACGCCGAGCGCCGACGGGTCCCCGGGCTGGATCCGCAACGGGCGCCGACGATCGTCGCCGGCAGCCTCTTCCTGATCGAGGCGCTGCGCGCGTTCGGCCTCGACGCGGCCGACGTTTCCGAGCACGACATCCTGCACGGCGTGGCGCTCGACGTCGCCGGCGCGGCGCGCGCCTGACCGGGGCTCCGCACGCGTCGTCGCACCGGCTGCCGGTGCCTTGACCTGGGCGATGGGGGCGGAGATACTCGCCGTCAGGGGCCCACTCGCGGTACCGCCGATCGGCGGGGCTGCGCGCGGACCGCCAAGACGAGCCCACGGGCATGTACCCCTGCCCGGCTCGTGGGCCCGGAACGCGAAGCCGCCTCTCGGGGCGGCTTCGTCGTCGCTACGCGAGGTTGGACTTGCGCGGGTAGACCACGTTCGGATCCTGGAGCACGTTGACGAGTGCCGGGCGGCCGGCGGCGAAGGCGCGCTCGAGCGCGGGGCGCAGCTCGGCCGGCGTGCGCACGAGCTCCCCGTGGCCGCCCAGCGCCTCGACGACCGTGTCGTAGCGCGTCTGGGGTCGCAGGTCGGCGACGACCGAGTAGCCGTACAGGAACTCCATCGGGTGCTTCTCGAGCGCCCAGATGCCGTTGTTGCCCATGACGCCGACGACGTTCACGCCGTGGCGCGCGAGCGTGTCGTACTCCAGGCCGCTGAACCCGAACGCGCCGTCGCCGTGCAGCAGCACGACCTGGCGCCCGGGGTGCGCGAGCTTCGCCGCCAGCGCGTAGCCGGTGCCCGAGCCCAGGCACCCGAACGGCCCCGGGTCGATCCAGCAGCCCGGCTCATAGGAGTCGACGACACGCCCCGCGTAGGAGACGAAGTCGCCGCCGTCGCCGACGACGATCGCGTTGCGGTCGAGCAGCGCCCCGAGCTCGTGATAGATGCGCATCGGGTGCAGCGGCGCGCGGTCGTCCGTCAGCTCGGCCGTCTCCGCCGAGCGCTTCTCGCGCTCCACGCCGCGCAGCTGCTTCACCCACGGCCCCGTCGCGTCCTGGAGGCCGGCGGTGCCCTCGCGCAGCGCGTCGAGCGTGGCGCCGATCCCTCCGTAGAGCTCGGCGGCCGGCTCGCGCGGGTGATCGCGCAGCGGTTCGGCGCGGTCGAGGACGATGATCTCCGCCGCCTCGCCGAACGCACCGCCGAAGCCCAGGCGGAAGTCCATCGGCACCCCGACGACGAGCGCGACGTCCGCATTCGTGAGGCCCGCACCGCGAGCGCGTGAGAAGAAGAGCTCGTGATCGGCGGGCACGCAGCCGCGCGCCATGCCGTTGAGGAACACGGGGATGCGCCGCTCGCTCACGAGCCGCAGCAGCGCCTCCTCACCGTGACCCCACCAGACGTTCGTGCCGGCCATGATCACCGGGCGCTCAGCGTCGCGCAGCAGCGCGATCGCGCGCTCGAGGCCCACGGGCGCGACCGGCTCGTCGGCCGGGTCGGGGAGCGGGGCGCTCGGCCCCGGCTCCTCGGCTTCCATGAACACGTGATCGAGCGGGAAGTCGACGAACGTCGGGCCGGAATGCGGCCGCAGCGCCGTCGCGAGCGCGTCGTCGACGAGCCCCGGGATCTCGTCGGTGCTGCCGGCGGTCGCGGCGAGCTTCGTCAGCGGCCGCACGAACGGGACGTGGTCGATCTCCTGCAACGAGCCCTGGCCCCAGCGCATCGCGGGCGCGCGGCCCCCGAGCACGACGAGCGGCGAGGCGTTCATCTGCGCCGAGCCGAGCGCGCTCATGCCATTCGTCACGCCGGGCCCCGCCGTCAGGGCGGCGACACCCGGCGTGCGCGTGACCTTCGCCCAACCCTCCGCGGCGAAGGCGGCGGCCTGCTCGTGGCGCGTGTCGATGAGGTCGATGCCCTCCGCGCGGCAACCGTCGTAGATCGAGAACAGATGCCCGCCGGAGAGCGTGAACAGCTTCGTCACGCCGTGCTGCTTCAGCCGCCTGGCGACCAGGCGGCCGCCGTGAAGCTTGGTCTTCGACTCGGTTTGGGTGCTCATGCGCGACATCCTATACGCCTCAGTACGTTTGTACCGCACGTCGAACGTCTGTCCGCGCCTGGGTCGGCGCACGGGTACCGGCATGCGCTCCCGCCCGTGGCCACTACCCTCGTGCGTGGCGCGTCGGAACGCGCCGGCCACCACCCCCCGATGCACGGAAGGAGCGCCGCCATGCCCTCGGCACCGCCTCCAAAGCGCCACCCGTACGACCAGTGGGCGCCCGACGCGCGGGCCCTCGATCTGGTCGGGGACAAGTGGACGCTGCTGATCGTCCGCGACCTCACCGGCGGCCCGCGTCGCTTCGTCGAACTGCAACGCACGCTGCCTGGCATCTCAACCGAACAGCTGCGCTCGCGCCTGAACCGCATGGTCGCGGACGGCCTGCTGACGCGCCAGCGCTACCGCGAGGTGCCGCCGCGCGTGGACTATGAGCTGACCGAGCGCGCCCGCGCGCTGCTGCCCGTCATCGGCGAGCTCGCGCGCTGGGGCTACCACTGGGCCTGGAGCGCGCCGCGCCCGGGCGAGGCGGTCGACGTCGGGGCGATCCTTCGCGCCGCCTCCGGCCTGCCGGCGGACCCGGGCGCCCGCGGCTCGGTGCACCTCGTCGTCGTGCACCCGGAGCGCGGCGCGCTGCGCTACGCGATGCATGTCCGCGACGGGCGGCTGGCCTACGACGAGCACCCCGTGCCCGACGCCCAGGCGACGGTCAGCGGCCCCGAGCGCGCATGGATCGAGGCGCTGGGGCCCGCCGCCTCGCGGACCGAGCTCGAGATCGCGGGGGACGTGGCACTCGCCCAGACGGTGCTCGACGCGATCGGCGGCGCGGCCGCGCACCCAGAGCACCGCGCTGCGGCCTGACGCGCACGACGAGCGTCCCTCGCGGCCGTGCAAGGGCGGCACCGCGGGACGTTCGAGGCCGTCGACCTCACCTGAGCGTCCCCGCGCGGCCCCCTATAGGCGGCACCGCGGGACGTTCGCGGCCGTGGGCTCAGCCCTGCGCGAGCCGCGCGCGAAGCTCGGCGGCGGTCAGGCCGTCGATGCGCAGCGTCTTCTCGCGCGAGCGCTCACCGCGCACGAGGCGAACGCGCGAGGGGGCAATGCCCAGTGCCCGCGCGACCGCCTTCACGAGCGCGGTGTTCGCGCGCCCGTCGACCGGTGGGGCGCCGACGCGCACCGCGAGCGACCCGTCCGCAAGCAGCTCGACCGTCGTACGCGCGGCGCGCGGCGTCAGCCGCACCCGGACCTCGGCCGTCTCGCTCACAGCTCGATGACCACGTGCGTAACGGCGCTCTCCGCCGGCTCGACGTGCGCGCCCAGGCTGCGCGAGAGCGCGAGCATCGCCTCATTCTCGGCGAGCACGTCGCCGCTCAGCCGGGCGATGCCGTTGGCACGCGCGGCGTCGAGCAGCTCGTTCATCAGCACGCGGCCGACGCCGCGGCCCTGCCACGCGTCGGTCACGGTGACCGCGAACTCCGCCTCGTCGGGGTGCTCGGGCAGGCGCACGTAGCGTGCGACGCCGACGCCGTCGCCCGTCTGCGGATCGACGGCGCCGATCGCCTCCCGGTCGCGATGATCGATGTCCACGAGCTCGTCGAGCCAGTGCCGCGGTAGCGTCGGGACGACCGTGAAGAAGCGCTCGTAGCGGCTGCGCTCGCTCAACCCCGCGAAGCCGCTCACGATCCGTTCGCCGTCGTCGGGCTCGACCGGACGCAGCTCGATCTCCGAGCCATCCTTGAGGCGGGCCATCCGGTGCATTCGCACCGAATGTACGCGCTCGCCGATGCCGGCGGTGCCGACGCACCTGCGAGCCGCTCCGCGATGGGGCCGCAGGGTCCTGCACGCGGTCCTGCAGGGTGCAGCCGGCGCGGTTCCGACATCACGGCCGCTAGGCTGCCATCTCACAAGACATGCCGAGTCCCGGCCCGCCCTGTGCGAGCCGGGAGCGGGGGACCCACCATTCGGGGCGAAGCGGCCCGCCCGGGCCGCCGCGCCAGCTCTTCGCGCGAGCCCGTCAGCTCACCCCGTAGGCACACCAAGAGCTGTCGATGCACCGGACCCCCCACCGAACCCGTACCCGTACCCGCCTGCGACCGCTGCTGGCGCTTGCCGGCCTGGCGATGCTCGCCGGGGCCTGCGCGCTGCCGGCGTTCGCCCAGAGCGACCCGGGCACCGGCGCAACAGGCGGCGCCGAGGTCCCCGGGGCGCCGAGCGTCACGGGTGCCACGTGCGCGCGCCAGCAGCCGTGGACGTGCGCGCGCGGCCAGGTGCTGGCCTTGACCGGCGCGGATCTGCAGGGCGTCCAGGCGATCGTGTTCCTCGGCCGCCCCGGGGCGGCCGACGACGTGCGCGTGCGGATCGGCGCCCACGCGGCGCAGGCCGGCGAGCTCATGACGGTCGTGCCGCGGGGGGCGCGCAGCGGGCGCGTGCGCGTGATCGGCGCGCTGGGCAGCCCGGCGGTCTCTGCACACCCGCTGACGGTGGTCGCGCAGCTGCCGGCCACCGACGACGCCGGCGGGCTCTCGAAGCTCATCGCCGGCGGCCGTCGCGAGGCGTCGCTGACGTACACGACGAGCGCAGCGCCGCCCGACGACGCGCGCATCGAGGCGGTCCGCGTCGGCGACGGCGCGGTCGTTCGCAGCTGGCCGCTGAGCGCAGACGGGGGCACCATCCACTGGGACGGGTTCGCGCAGAACGCGCCCGTCGCAACCGGGACCTACGTCCTGCGCCTCAACGACGCCGGTGCGCAGAGCGCCGCGATCGCGCCGGGCTCCGACACCCAGTTCGACCTCATCGAGGGGTTCTTCCCGATCCGCGGCGCCCACCAGCTGGCCAGCACGCCGACGCAGCGCTTCGGCGGCCCGCGTGGGCACCAGGGCACCGACAACTTCGCCGCCTGCGGCACGCCGCTCGCCGCCTGGACCAAGGGCGTGGTACAGATCGTCGGCTTCCAGGGGGCCGCCGGCAACTACGTCGTCGTCGCCCGCCCCGACGGCGAGGCCTACGTCTACATGCACATGCGCGACCGTGCGCTCGCGAGCGTCGGCCAGAAGGTCTTCGCCGGCCAGCGCTTGGGCTACGTCGGCGACACCGGCGACGCCGAGGGCTGCCACCTGCACATCGAGACCTGGACGGCCCCGGGGTACTACAAGGGCGGCCACCCGGTCGACTCGCTGCCGCTGATGAAGCGGCTCGACGGCTTCAGCTGACCTGGCCACGCCGGCGACCCGGGCGTAGGATCGGAGCGGGCGGGGATCGATCGCGATCCTGGAGGACACGTGAGCACCGAGGACCCTCGCGCGCTCGTGACGCGGTTCTACGAGAGCTTCGACAGCGGCGACATCGAGGCGGCCCTGGCGCCGTTCTCGCCCGAGCTCGAGACCACCGACCCGGGCATGGGCACGGTCCGCGGGCTGGCTCCGTTCCGCGAGTACCTCGAGACCCTCAAGCGCGCCGTCCCCGACGCGCGCGCGGTCATCGAGCGCACGCTGCACGACGGCGACACCGTGATCGTCGAAGGCCGCTTCGTCGGCACGCACACCGGCCCGCTCACGGGGCCCGACGGTGACCTCGAGCCCAGCGGTGCCGCGGTCGACCTGCGCTTCGCTGACGTCTCCCGCGTCGAGGACGACCGGATCGCCTCCTACCACACCTACTACGACCAGCTCGGCCTGCTGACCCAGATGGGCGCGATGTGACCCGCCCTTGGGGCGGTGCCGGCCGCCGCCCGGATTCATCCGCTCGCAACATCGCTGTGCCAGGCTCCCCTGCATGGTCGCCCTCACGGTGTTCGCGCTCATCGCCGGCGCCGCGACCGCGCTCTCGCCGTGCGTCCTGCCCGTGCTCCCGGTCGCGCTGGCCGCCGGCGCGACGGGCGGCCCCCGCCGGCCCCTCGGCGTCGTCACCGGACTCGCGCTCTCCTTCACCTTCGCGACCGTCGCGCTCGTCTACCTCATCTCCGCCCTCGGGTTGCCGGACGACCTCCTGCGCCGGCTCGCGATCGCCGTCCTCATCGTCTTCGGGCTCGCGCTGATCGTCCCACCGGCGGCCGCGCGGATCGAGGCCGGACTCAGCCGCCTCGTGCGGCGCAGGCCCGCGGCGCCGGGCGACGGCTTCCGCTCCGGGGTGATCGTCGGGATCGGCCTGGGATTCGTGTACGCGCCGTGCGCCGGCCCGATCCTCGCGGGGGTCATCACCGTCTCGGCCTCGCAGCCCTTTACCGCCGGGCGCCTGGTCGTCGCCCTCGCCTACGGCGCGGGCTCCGCGGCCGCGCTCTACGCCCTGCTGCTCGGCGGCCGCCGGCTCACGTCGCGCCTGGCGCGGCGCAGCGGCGCGTTCCAGATCGCGATGGGCACGGTGATGGTGCTCGTCGCCGTGGCGATGTTCGCGAACCTCGATACGCGCTTCGAGACCTCCATCGCGACGAAGCTGCCGTCGTTCCTCGTCAACCCCACGGACCGGTTGGAGCGCACGCAGGCCGCGCAGCACGGGTTGCGCGAGCTGCGCGGCCGCACCGCGGGCAGCGCCTTCGCGGCGGCAGCGTCCGCCGGCGGACGCGGGACACCATCGTCGCTGCCGGTGCTCGGCAGAGCGCCGGGCTTCGGGGGCACGCAGCAGTGGTTCAACACGCCCAGCGATCGACCGCTGACGCTCGCCGAGCTGCGCGGGCGCGTCGTGCTCGTCGACTTCTGGACCTACTCGTGCATCAACTGCCTGCGCACGCTCCCCTACCTGAAGGCCTGGGACGCCAAGTACCGGGCGAAGGGCCTCACGATCGTCGGCGTCCACACGCCGGAGTTCCCGTTCGAGCGGTCCGCGGCGAACGTGCGCGCCGCGATCGCCCAGAACGGCCTGCACTACCCGGTGGTCCAGGACAACGAGGACGCGGTGTGGAACGCCTACGGCAACGAGTACTGGCCGGCCGAGTACCTGATCGACACCCGCGGCCGCGTCCGCTTCGCCGCGTTCGGCGAGGGGGATGATGCACGCAAGGAGCAGGCGATCCGCTCGCTGCTCGCCGAGCGCGGGGCCTCGCGGCTCGGCGGGCTCGCGCACCCGCGCGCCCAGGCCGCCAGCGCCGGCGAGAGCACCCCGGAGTCCTACCTCGGGGCCGCGCGTGCGGAGCGCTTCGTCGGCGTCCAGCCGCGGACGGGAACCCGCGACTTCGGGCCGCTCGCCGCCGAGCCGCCCTCGCTGAGCCACCTGCGCTACGCAGGCCGCTGGACGATCCGCGACGACTCGGCCACGGCCGGCCCCGGAGCGGCCCTGCAGCTGCGCTTCCAGGCCAGGCGCGTCTTCCTCGTCCTCGGCGCCCCCGGCCGCACCCGAACGGTGCGCGTGCTCCTCGACGGCCGGCCGGTCACCGCCGCCGCCGGCTCCGACGTCCACGACGGTCGCGCACGGGTCGGCTTCCAGCGCCTCTACCGCCTCATCGACCTGCCACGCGTGGAGACCCACACCCTCACCGTCGAGCCCCAGCCCGGCACCAGCGCCTACGCGTTCACGTTCGGGTAGGAGCACACCACGACCACCCGCATCCACCACAGGCCGCCGCCCGCGTGCAAGCCGAGGACACCGCCGGACGGTGATCCGCGAGGGCGGGACGGCCACCGATGCCGTCCGAGGTGCGCGGGCGGCGGCCCACATGCCCGGGGAGGGCCTTGAACCCCCACGCCCCTCGCGGGGCAGCCGGGTTTAAGCCGGCCGCGTCTGCCAGTTCCGCCACCCGGGCCTGGGGCGCGAGAGTACTGTGTCCAGATGGGCCGTGGGCGCTCATGGCGCGGGGCGCAACCTTCCGATGCACCCGGTGTTGTTGCCGATGGGTCCCACGTGGAAGTCAGCGCCCTCAACAGCCCTACGATCGCCCTGCGCGGCCCGAGCCCGTTCCTGCGCCTGCAGTCGGACGACCGGCTCGTGGCGCTGACGCGACGCGGCAACCAGGCCGCCTACGAGGCGCTCGTCTCCCGCTACAGCGCCCGGATCACGGCGTTCACCCGTCACATGCTCGGCTCCAAGGAGGACGCCGAGGACGTCACACAGGACACCTTCGCGGCCGCCTACAACGCGATGATCGCGGACGAGCGGCCGCTGAACGTCAAGCCCTGGCTGTACCGGATCGCGCGCAACCGCTCGCTGAACCACATGCGCCGGCAGCAGGCGATCGGCGTCGACTCGTTCGACCACCACGTCGCCGACCACGGGCAGACCGTCGACGACACGGTCCATAAGCGTGAGGACTTCCGTCTGCTGATGAGCGACATCGGCGAGCTGCCCGAAACGCAGCGCACGGCGCTGCTGCTGCGCGAGATCGACGCGCTGTCCTACGAGCAGATCGCCGAGGCGATGGAGACGACCGTTCCCAGCGTGAAGTCGCTGCTCGTGCGCGCCCGCGTCTCCCTGGCGGAGGCGGCCGAGGCACGTCGCCTGAGCTGCGAGGAGGTGCGCGAGGAGCTTGGCGAGGTCGCCGAGGGCCTGGCGCGCATGTCCCCCCCGGTCCGCCGGCACCTACGCGACTGCGAGCGCTGCTCAGCATTCCGCAAGTCGCTGAAGGACAACAACAAGGCGCTGGCCCTGATGCTCCCGATCGGGCCGCTCCTGCTGTTGAAGAAGCTGACGATGGCGCAGCTCGGTACGTCCGCGAGCGCGGGCGGCGGCGCGGCTGCGGCCGGCTCCGCGGCCGCCGTAACGACCGCCGGTTCGGCCGGCGCCGGCAGCGCGCTGTCGGCGGGCGTCGCGACGATCGCGTCGAAGGCCGCTGCGACGGTCGCGGCCGCGGCGATCGTGACCGCGGGCGCCGTCGAGGTGAACCACGCGACCACGCAGCCGTCGCGCCGCTCGCCGGTCTCGGTCGTCGCACAGGCACCCGCCGCCCCGGCGCGCCCGCGGATCGTGGTCGCGCCGCGGCCGGTCGTGAAGCCCGCGACTCGCGAGCATTCGAGCACCACGGCGAAGGCCGACTCGGCGCTCGCGACGAAGAAGCCTGACGCCGCGACCACGACGCCCGCGACGACGACGCCCGCGGCGACCACCGCGCCCGCCGCCCCGGCGCCGCCGCCCGCGACGACCACGCCCACGACGCCGCCCGCAAGCACGGGCGGCCCGCAGGAGCAGGTCGACAACGTGGAGCTGCCGCCCTCGGCGTCGACCCCTGCGACCCCCGCGCCTCCGGTGACGAGCACTCCGGCACCTCCGGTGACGACGACGCCCGCCCCGCAGCCGCCGGTGACCACGACGCCCGACCCGGTGCCGCCGGCGACGACGCCCGCCGACCCAGCCCCGCCCGTCGACCCGGCGCCCACGCCCGGCAGCGGGCCGGCGCCCGCGCCGTAGTCCGCGCGGGCCGCCGTCAGCCGACGCGGTCGCCGAGCGCGGCGGCCGGCTCCGGGCTGAGCAGCAGGACGCCCTGCGCGCCGTAGGTGCCGAGCACGAGCACCTCCGAGCGCACCGGCCCGATCTGGCGCGGCGGGAAGTTGACGACCGCGACGACGAGGCGGCCCTCGAGCTCCTCGCGCGCGTAGTTCGTGATCTGCGCCGAGGAGCGCAGGACGCCGAGCTCCGGCCCGAAGTCGACACGCAGCTTCCACGCCGGCCGCCGCGCCTCGGGGAAGTCCTCGACCTCGACGATCCGGCCGACACGGATGTCGACCTTCGCGAAGTCCTCGAAGGTGATGCTCAAGGCGACAGCGCGTCGCTGATCGCCCGGCCCAGGCGCCGGTCCCTGATCCTCCACGCTCACGGACGCTCCGTCCCGAGCCGGAACGAGCGGTAGACGAGCTTCGTGGGACCGTTGGAGCCGACGGAGTCGACGTTCGGGACCGTCGGCGAGCGGGTCGCGAGCAGCGTGATGTCGGCCCCCTCGCGCACTGCGGGCTTGTCCTCGAAGAGCAGCGCGCGCCGGCCGTAGACGGTGCGCCCGTTGCGCGTCACCTGGAACTGGATCTGGTAGCCGGGCTGGCCGTTGACGCGCGCGCGGCCCTCCGAGCGCAGCACGAACGTCGGGTCGGCCCGCTGCATCTGGGCGATCAGCCGGCTGGCGAACACCGGCAGCGTGCCCGCCGGGTCGCCGGTGTACGGCGGCAGGCGCACCGGCCGCACCGCGATCAGCGCCGGCGCCCGGTCACCGGGCTTCGAGTGCAGGCGCAGCTCCTCCCCGGCGCCGGGGGCGATGCGGTCGAGCCTGTCCGCCTGGTAGACGAGGTTGAAGGCCAACGGGCTGCGCACGACGACCGTCGTGGTCGGCTCGGCGCTCCCCCGCACGGCGAGGACGGTCGCGGCCGCGACCAGCAGCACCGCGACGACGACCGCGATCCGCAGCCAGCGCGGCCAGCGCCGCACCCAGGGCCCGGCGATCTCCGGCAGCGTCGGACCGAACTCGGGGCGGACGAGCGACGACATGGCGGCGCGCAGGATAGGGCCCGGGCTCAGTTGCCCAGGTCGAACAGCGCCTCGAGGTCGTGCCGGGAGAAGGCCTCGAAGGCGACGAGCGTCTGGGTGCGCGTGATCCCCGGGAGCGAGGCGATGTGCCCGGAGACGACCTCGGCGAGCAGCTCGTGGCGCGGCACGCGCACCAGCGCCACGAAGTCCCACTCGCCGGTGACCGAGTAGGCCTCGGCCACGCCGTCGATATCCGCAAGCTCGCCGCCGAGCGTCGTCATCACGTCGCGGTCCGCCTCGATCAGGACGATCGCGGTGATCACCGCAGCTCCAGCGCCTCGCCTGGGTCGAGGACGACGACCTCGGCCTTGCCGGTGCCGCCGACGTCGGAGGCGTACGCGGCGGCGTCGGCCTGGATCGGCGGGAAGGTGTTGTAGTGGATCGGCACGACCTGCGGGGCGCCGATGAGCTCCGCCGCGACGACGGCGTCGAAGCGGTCCATCGTGTAGTGGCCGCCGATCGGGATCAGCGCGAGGTCGAGCTGGTCGCGGCGCCCGGGCAGCGCGATGTCGCTGAACAGGGCGGAGTCGCCGACGTGGTAGATGGTCTTGCCCCCGATCCGCACGACGATGCCGGCCGGGGTGTTGACCGTGCCTTTGGGCGTCGTGGAGGTGTGCCAGGCGGGCACCCAGCGCGCCCAGCCCCAGCCGAACTCCACCGTGCCGCCGATGTTGGGGTCGCGCACGTCGTGCCCGGAGGGCAGATCGCCCCCGATCTCGCCGGCGAGCTCGACGATCGCCGCGACCGGCGCGCCTGTGCGCTTCGCGATCGCGACCGTGTCGCCGAGGTGGTCGGCATGGCCGTGCGTGACGAGGATCGCATCCGCGGCGACCTCGTCCGCGCTCGCGGCGGCCTTCGGGTTGCCCGTCAGGAACGGGTCGATGAGGACGGTCGTGCCCTCGTGCTCCAGCGCGAATGCGGAGTGGCCCAGATACCGGGCCGTGACGCTGCTCATGCTGATGCTCCTCCTGGATTGTCGGTGTCGGTCCGGCGGCGCAGCTCGTCCGCGAGCTCGAGCCCGACGGCCACGCCGACGAGCATGCCGATGCGGGTCTCCTCGGCGACGAGCGTCCGCACGCCCGTGAGGCGCTCGGCGGGGTCCTCGATGGCGGCGACCCGCGCGGTCTCGCCGTCGTGCGCGGCATCGAAGAACCCGCCGGCCTGCAGCGCGCCCGAGAGGATGCGCTGCAGGCCGGGGGCCGCATGCGTGACGATCTCCTGGGCGTGCGCGAAGCGCTGCGCGTCGCCGAGTGCCGCCACGGCGGCGTCGACCTGCGCGGCGGTGTAGCGGCGCTCGCCCACGGCGGTGAGCCTAGCGGCGCGCGAGCGGGATGCCGGCGAGGAGGCCCAGGATCAGCCCGACGGCGCCGGCGGTCGGGCTGGCCTCGGTGGCCACGAGCGGCATCAGCAGGATGACCAGCGCGATCACCGCGGCGCCGATGAGGTCCGCGTCGGGGTCGCCGCCCTGGCGCAGCTCGAGCGCGGGCCGCACCGCCCACGCGGCGAGCAGGCCGAGCGCTGCGCCGTTCGCCCCGAGCGCGAGCGGCACGGTCTCCAGGACCGCGGCCGCCGCGATCCCGCCCATGCCGCATACGCAGAAGAGGACGAGGACCACGATGGGTCCGTGGCGCTGCTCGAGCAGGCCGCCGAAGAGCGCGATCGCGAGGATCACGGCGACCGCGTACCAGAGGTTCTGGTAGAAGAACGGCGCCGTCGCCACGCGCCACCACTCGCCGTGGAGCTTGCCGACGACGCCGACGTCGACGACCGAGAAGACCGCCATAGCGATCGTGCCGAGCGCGCACGCGGTCGCGAGCACGATCGCCGCGATCGGGCGGTGCGAGGCGTCCGGCCGGATCCCCGGGATCTCGCCCGCGCGCAGTTTGCCCAGCCGTGGCGAACGCGTCCGCGCGGACCGCCGCCGGTCGCCGAGCTCCGTGCCCTCGAGCTTCGGCGCCCGCTTGCGCAGCCGCGTGCCGCAGTACGGGCACTCGGTGACGTAGCTGGACACCTCCGAGCCACAGTTCTTGCAGACGACGAAGAGGTCGGGCGTCTGGGGCATCGGCCTTCGGATGGTAGCTCGCCGGGACGGACTCCGGGGCGGTC
Source organism: Solirubrobacteraceae bacterium (assembly GCA_035542555.1). GTDB lineage: Bacteria > Actinomycetota > Thermoleophilia > Solirubrobacterales > Solirubrobacteraceae > F1-60-MAGs163. The sequence goes on from DATKLF010000033.1 coordinate 19,029, forward strand.
CGCCGTCAGGCGGCGCCGGTGGCCTCGACGATCTCCTTCATGACCTCACGGAAGTCGTGGTTGGCCTCGTAGACCACGAGTTGACGTGCGGCTCCAGTCCCGCGGCGCAGCAGGTCCTCGATCCCCTCGAGCTCGGCCGCGGACCCCAGATCCTGCGCGTGCTCGCGCAGGCGACCCAGCAGGCGCTCGGTCAGGGTCTTCGCGCCGATCCGCTCGGCGCTCGGCAGGTCGACGAGCTCGGCGTCCAGGCCGTGGCGGGCCGCAAGCCACTTGTTCTCGTCGAGCATCTGCCATGGGTACTCGGACAGCTGCTTGCCGGAGTCGAAATGCTCGGCCAGCTCCTTGACCATCGCCTGGATGAGCGCCGCCAGGGCGACCGTGTGCTCGATCCGCGTCTGGCTGTCGCACACGCGGATCTCGACGGTGCCCAGCCGCGGGTGTGGGCGCACGTCGTACCAGAGGTAGGTGTAGTCCTCGATCACCCCGCTCTCGACCATGAAGTCGATCTCGCTCGAGAAGTCCTCCCAGTCCCTGAAGCTCGGCGGAACGCCGACGCGCGGGAACGCGCGGAAGATCGGCGTGCGCGTCGACATCAGCCCGGAGACGTCCGCCCGCCAGAACGGCGAGTTCGCCGACAGCGCGAGCAGCACCGGGATGTGGACGCGCATGCCGTCGGCGACGTGGATCGCGCGGTCGGCGCCCTCGACGCCGACGTGGACGTGCATGCCGAAGAGGAGCTCCTGGCGGGCGACGAACCGGAGCGCGGAGACGATGTCGCGGTAGCGGTCGCGGCCCACGATCCGCTGGTCCTCCCACATCGCGAAGGGGTGGGTGCCGGCCGAGCCGATCGTCAGCCCGTGGCCTGCCGCGGTGGCGCGCACCTGGGCGCGCAGCGCGCGCAGCTGCTCGCCCGCGATCGCGGTATTCGGACACGGATCGGTGGAGATCTCCAGCACGGACTCCATGAGCTCGGGCTTGATGTCCCCTTGGGGAGCCTCCTCCAGGAGGCTCTCGATCGCGTTCGCCAGGTCGTAGCCCTCGGCGTCGACGATCATCAGCTCCTCCTCGATGCCGAGGGTGAAGCTGGGGCCGGTGAACGCGTGGTCCATGGTGGCGGCAGCGTACCCGCAGCCGATGAGCCGGGCCCATCCGTGATCTTCCACAGTCACGCGGGCGCCCGCGCCGGGTACCGTTCAGCTGGCAACACGGCAACGCACGCAAAGGGGAGAAGACCCAGTGGCCACCGCCCAGATGACGTCGTCGCGCCTCGAGGAGCTCCTCGGCGAGGACGCCGACACCCTGCTCAACCATCGCTGCGAGACGATCGACGCGGCCGACCTGCATCTACCGGGGCCGGACTTCGTCGATCGCGTGTGGATCGACACGGACCGCTCGCCGCAGGTCCTGCGCAACCTCCAGGCCCTGGCGAGCCACGGCCGCCTGGCCGGAACCGGCTACGTGTCGATCCTGCCGGTGGACCAGGGCATCGAGCACTCTGCCGGGGCGAGCTTCGCGCCCAACCCCCTGTACTTCGACCCGGAGAACATCGTCAAGCTCGCGATCGAGGGCGGGTGCAACGCGGTCGCCTCCACCGTCGGCGTCCTGGGCGCGGTCTCCCGCCGCTACGCCCACCGGCTGCCGTTCATCGTGAAGCTCAACCACAACGAGTTCCTCTCGTACCCGAACGCCTACGACCAGATCCAGTTCGCGTCGGTCCGCAAGGCCTACGAGCTCGGCGCGGCGGGCGTCGGCGCGACGATCTACTTCGGCTCGCAGGAGTCGCGGCGCCAGATCGTCGAGATCGCAGAGGCCTTCGAGGAAGCCCACCGCCTCGGCATGTTCACGGTGCTGTGGTGCTACCTGCGCAACTCGGCCTTCAAGGTCGACGGCGTCGACTACCACACCGCCGCCGACCTGACCGGGCAGGCCAACCACCTCGGCGTGACGATCGAGGCCGACATCATCAAGCAGAAGCTGCCCGAGGTGAACGGCGGCTACAACGCGCTGAACCGCGACGGGCAGTCCTTCGGCAAGACCAGCAAGCTCGTGTACTCGGAGCTGACCACCGACCACCCGATCGATCTCACGCGCTACCAGGTCGCCAACTGCTACCTCGGGCGCGCGGGCCTCATCAACTCGGGCGGCGCCTCGTCGGGGGCGACCGACCTGGCGGAGGCCGTCAGGACCGCCGTGATCAACAAGCGCGCCGGCGGCATGGGCTTGATCTCGGGCCGCAAGGCCTTCCAGCGCCCGATGGAGGAGGGTGCGGCGCTGCTGCACGCGATCCAGGACGTGTACCTCTCGCCCGAGGTGACGATCGCGTAGACGGACGCGCGCTTTGCGGCGGGGCGCGGACGGAGCGCCCCGCAGACGGCCATCCGGTGCCGAGCCGGGATGGGCCGAGCGTACGGTGCGTCGCGATGCGCTGGACGACGTTCCTCCC
>DATKLF010000034.1:0-49309 GCA_035542555.1 Solirubrobacteraceae bacterium
GGCCGGCGCGGGGGCGCGCGGCCACGGCGTGCGCCTGGACCGCGACGTGATCGTCGCGGCCGCTCAGCGGATCCTCGCCGAGGAGGGCCTCGGGGCGCTCACGATGCGCCGTATCGGCAGCGAGCTCGGAGCCGACCCCACGGCCGTCTACCGCCACTTCCGCGACAAGGACGAGCTGGTCGTCGAGCTCGCCGACCGCGCCTTCAGGAGCATCCCCGCACCCGACCCCGCGCTGCCCTGGCAGGAGCGCCTGCGCCTGCAGCTGCGCGGGGCGCTCGACCTCTACCGTTCGAACCCGGACTTCGCGCTGCAGCTGGCCCACCAGCCGGAGGACACGCCGGGGCTCGAACGGATCGCCGAGAACTTCCTGAGCCTGCTCGCCGACGCGGGCATCGCCGACCCGCGCCAGCGCGCGCTCGTCTACCAGCTCGTCACGAACTACGCGGTCGGCTCGGGCCTCTTCCTGAGCCAGCTGATCCTCGACGACTGGGGGCCGGAGACGATGCCCGCCGTGCGGCGCACGTATGCGGCGCTGCCGCCCGAGGAGTTCCCGTACTGCGTCGCCTCGGCGCCGCACCTGTTCCCCGAGCAGGACGAGGCTTACAACCTCGGCGTCGAGATGCTGATCGACGCGATCGACAAGCTCGCCCGTTCCGGGGCGGGCAGGACCGGCGCCCGTCGGCGCATCCGCACCACCACCAAGGAGAGCACGTGATGCACACCACCCGCTGGGCGGCACTCGCCGCCACGGCGCTCCTCGCCGTCGCCGCCGCCGGATGCGGCAAGTCGGCCGGGGGCTCGACGACGCAGACCTCGACGACGAGCCTCTCGCCGACGACCCCGGCGGCGACCGGCGACACCGGTCCCGTCACGTGGGCGACCTACCGCGAGGTCGGCACGCTCGACCCCGGGCAGGCGTTCGACTACCCCGAGAACACCGTCATCTCCTCGATGTGCGACTCGCTGCTCCAGCAGCAGCCCGACGGCACATACAAGCCGGGCCTGGCGACGAAGGTCCAGACCCCGGACGCGCGCACGCTGATCCTCACGATCGATACGAACGCGAAGTTCTGGGACGGCCACAACGTCACGCCGCAGGACGTCGTCTTCAGCCTCCAGCGCCACAGCGACCCGAAGGCCGCGAGCTTCTACGCGCTCGCTTTCCAGTACGTGACGTCGATCACCGCGACCGGCTCGGACCAGGTGACGATCAAGCTCTCCAGGCCCGACAACTGGTTGCAGGGCGAGCTGTCGCAGATGGCCGGCGTCGTGCTCGAGAAGGCGTATGTCCAGTCCAAGGGCAAGGCCTTCGGCACCCCGTCGGGCGGCACGATGTGCACCGGCGCCTTCAAGCTGCAGTCCTGGAAGCCGGGCTCCTCGCTCACGGCGGTGAAGAACACCGACTACTGGGACAGCGCGCTGGCACCGAAGGCCGCCTCCATGGTCTTCAAGGGCGTGCCGGACGACGCGAGCCTCACCTCCGGGCTGCTCACGAACGAGATCACCGGCACCTACCCGCAGCCGCTGACGACCCTGGACCAGCTGAAGGCGAGCAGCGCCGTGACCGTGCACACCGGGCCCTCGTTCGCGTCGGACGCGTTCGTCGTCTCCAGCCTGAGTGGCGCGCTCGGTGACGTGCGCGTGCGCCGCGCGCTGTCGATGGCCGTCGACCGCCAGGCCTACATCAACACGCTCTACAAGGGTTACGCCCAGCTCCCGCGCACGCTCGCGAACCCCGGCACCTGGGGCTACGAGAAGGACGTCTTCCAGAGGGACTGGAACCGGCTGCCCGAGCCGACGCTCGACGTCGCGAAGGGCAAGCAGCTCGTCCAGCAGGCAGGCGCCACCGGCAAGACGATCGTGATCGGCACGAGCAGCGAGATCAACTCGCTCGAGACCGCTGCGAACGCCATCGCCCAGGCCGCGCAGAGCATCGGCCTGAAGGCGAAGCTCAAGTCCGTCTCGGCGGCGAACTACATCAACTTCTTCACCGACCCCAAGGCGCGCAAGGGCGTCGACGGGTTCCTGACCGTCAACTACCCCGACTTCGCCGACCCGGCGGCGCTCTACAACACGTTCGCGATCCCGGGCGGGACGCAGAACTACGACGGCTTCAGCGATTCGCGCATCACGGCGGCGCTGACCGGGGCGCGCACCGCGCGCGACCAGCGCCGCCGCGCCGAGCTGACCGTCAAGGCCGGCGACCTGATCATGCAGCAGCTCCCGTGGATCCCGCTGGCGCTGCCGGACACGATCGTCGTGATGGACAAGAAGATCACGGGCGCGCCGTCCTCGTTCCAGTACATGGGCGGCCCGTGGGCGGCGACGATCGGCGCAGCGGGGTAGCCCGACCGTGCTGCGCTTCGTCACGCGCCGGCTGGCGATGCTCGTGCTGACGCTGCTCGTCGCGAGCTTCGCCATCTACGCGTCGCTGTCGATCGCCCCCGGCGATCCGCTCTCGGTGCTCACCGGCGGCAGGACCCTGCCGCCGGCGGCGCTGGCGACGCTGCGCGCCCGCTATCACCTCAACGACCCGCTGCTCGTGCAGTACTGGCACTGGCTCACCGGGGCGCTGCACGGCGACCTGGGGACGTCGATCGCGCTGCGCGAGAGCGTCAACACGCTGATCGGCGAGCGCGCCGGGGTGACGTTCGAGCTCGTCGCGTACGCGTCGGTGCTGATCCTGCTCTTCGGGATCGGCTCGGGGCTGCTCGCCGGGCTGCGCCGCGGGCTGGTCGACACGTCGGTCATCGCCGGGACGACGGTGCTCGCCGCGATTCCGTCGTTCGTGGCCGCGATCGCGCTGATCAGCTTCTTCGCCGTGCGGCTCGGATGGTTCCCCGCGCTCGGCGCGGGCACGGGCGGGCTCGATCGCCTGTGGCACCTGACGCTCCCGGCGATCGCGCTCGCGCTGTCGGCGCTCGCGATCGTCGCGCGTGTCACGCGCGTGAGCGTGCGCGAGGAGATGGGCCGCGAGCACGTGCAGACGGCGGTCAGCCGGGGGCTGCCGTGGCACCTGGTGATCCGCCGCCACGTGCTGCGCAACGCGTCGATCCCGATCACGACGGTCACCGGCATCACGATCGCCTCGCTGATCGCGCTGTCGGCCGTCGTCGAGCGCGCCTTCAGCCTCAACGGCCTGGGCTCCGCGCTCGTCAGCGCGGCGGCGTCGAAGGACTTCGCTGTCGTGCAGGGCATCTCGCTGGTGCTCGTCGCGGCGTTCGTGGTCACGAACACGATCGTCGACCTGCTCTACGCCGTGCTGGACCCGCGGGTCGCGCTGGGGAGCCGCGCCGAATGAGCACCGTCCCGACCGTTCCCGGCCTGTCCGGCATGGTGCGCCGCCGCACGCGCGGCCTCGCCGGCAGTGACAAGGTCGCCGTCGTCTGCCTGATCGTGATCGCGGTCGCGCTCGTGGTCGCGGTCGTCGGCCCCGCGCTGGCGCCGCACGACCCGAACGCCTCGAACCTCAACGACGCGTTCGTGGGGCCTGGCGGCGGCCACCTGCTGGGGTACGACAGCCAGGGCCGCGACCTGCTCTCGCGCCTGCTCGCCGGCGCTCGCACCTCGATCCTCGGGCCGGCGGCGGTGGTGGTGATCGCGGTCCTCGTCGGCGTCGTGCTGGCGGTCGTCTCGGCGTGGCGCGGCGGCTGGGTCGACTCGGGGATCTCGATCGTGATGGACATCCTCTTCGCCTTTCCCGGGATCCTGCTGGCGATCCTCGCCGCCGCGGTGTTCGGCCCGGGGCTGACCGCGGCGGCCCTGTCGCTGGCGATCGCCTACACGCCGTACGTCGCGCGCGTGCTGCGCAGCGCCGCGGTCCGCGAGCGCGCGCGTGAGTACATCGCCGCGAGCGAGGTGCAGGGCCTGTCGGCCTGGGCGATCTGCGGCCGTCACCTGGTGCCGAACGTCACGCCGCTGATCGTCTCGCAGGGGACGCTGCTGTTCGGCTACGCGATGGTCGACCTCGCGGCGATCTCGTTCATCGGGCTCGGCGTGCAGCCCCCCCAGGCCGACTGGGGCGTGATGGTGTCCACCGGCCAGGCAGGAGTCCTGCAGGGCTACCCGGCCGAGTCCCTGTCGGCGGGCCTGTGCATCGTCGCCGTCGTGGTGGCGGTCAACCTGCTGGGCGAGCGGCTCGCCCAGCGCAACGAGGAGCGTCGATGACCGAGCTGCACTACCTGTCCGCCACCGAGGCGATCGAGCGCTTCCGCGCCCGCGACCTGTCGCCGGTCGAGCTGCTCGAGGCCGTGATCGAGCGCGCCGTGGAGGTCGAACCGACCGTAGGCGCGCTCTGCCACACCTTCCACGACGACGCGCGCGCGCAGGCGCGCGAGGCCGAACGCCGCTACGCCGCCGGTGACGCGCGTCCGCTGGAGGGCATCCCGGTGGCCGTCAAGGCGGAGGAGGCGATCAGCGGGCAGCCGTGGAGCCAGGGGTCGCTGATCTACAAGGACCTCGTCGCCGACCACACCTCGGCATTCGCTCGTCGCCACCTGGAAGCCGGGGCGATCGTCCACGCGCGCACCACGACGCCGGAGTTCTGCTGCGCGGCGTTCACCGCCTCGCGCATCTGGGGTGTGACCCGCAACCCGTGGAACCCACGCTACGGCGTGGGGGGCTCCTCGGGCGGCTCGGGCGCGGCGCTGGCGGCCGGCACCGCGACGCTCGCCAGCGGCTCGGACATCGGCGGGTCGATCCGGATCCCCGCCTCGTTCAACGGTGTCGTCGGCTTCAAGCCGCCCTATGGCCGTGTGCCCGCCGACTCGCCGTTCAACCTCGACACCTACAACCACAACGGGCCGATGGCCCGCACCGTCGCCGACTGCGCGCTCTACCAGAACCAGCTGGCGGGCCCGGACCCGTCGGACATCGCGACGTTGCGCCCGAAGCTCCTGCTGCCCGAGCGCTTCGAGGGCATCGAGGGCCTGCGGATCGCGGTCTCCGAGGACCTCGGCGGCTGGCCCGTGGACCGGGAGGTGCGCGCCAATACGCTCGCCGTCGCCGACGCGCTGCGCAGCGCCGGCGCGCAGGTGGACGTCGTCGACGTGTCGGTGCCGCGGGAGGAGGTCGACCTGGCGACCTCGATCCACTTCACGCTCGCGTTCGCCGACTGGATCAGCGGCGAGGCCGACGGGCACCCGGACCTCGTCACCCCGTACGCGGTCGCCATGGTGCGCTGGTGCGGCGAGCTCGCCGCGGGGCGCACGTTCCTCGAGGGGCTTGAGCTCGAAGCGCGCCTGTGGACGCCGGTCGGTGCCCTGCTGGAGGAGTACGACGCGCTCGTCTGCCCGACGTGCGGGACGCGCGGGCTGCTCGCCGACGACGACTACGTCGGTCACGGGCTCGAGGTCGGCGGCGAGGAGGTGCCCTTCTACTTCGGCGGGTTCCTGACGCCGGTCTTCAACGTCCTCAGCCGCTGCCCGGTGCTGGCCGTGCCGTCCGGGTTCGCCGACAACGGGGTGCCGACCGGCGTGCAGATCGCCGGCCGCACGTACGACGACCTGACGGTCTTCCGGATCGGCGCGGCGCTGGAGGCGGTGCGCCCCTGGTTCGATACAGACGAGCGCCGGCCCGGCGCGATCGCCCCCGTGAGCGGATGAGCGCACTGCTGGAGATCGAGGGCCTGACGGCCCGGCTGCCGGTCGAGGGCGAGCTGCGCCCGGTCCTGCACGACGTCTCGCTGTCGATCGGCGAAGGCGAGGCGCTCGGGCTGGTCGGCGAGTCGGGCTCCGGCAAGTCGATGACCGCGCGGGCGGTCGCCCGCCTCCTGCCGGCGGGCGCGGAGACGGTCGGCGCGATCCGCTTCGACGGCTCCGACGTGCTCGGGCTCCGCGGGACGGCGCTGCGCCGCTACCGCGAGCAGGTCGCGGTGATCTTCCAGGACCCGCGCGCGCACGTGAACCCGGTGCGGCGGATCGGCGACTTCATGACCGAGACCCTGCGCCTGCAGGGGGTGGCGCGCGGCGAGGCCGCAGCCCGTGCCGCCCGGGCGCTGCGCGACGTGGGCATCGATGACGGCGAGCGGCGCCTGGACCAGTACCCGCATGAGCTCTCCGGCGGCCTGCTGCAGCGGGTGATGATCGCGACGGTGCTGCTCGGCGAGCCGCGGCTCGTGCTGGCCGATGAGCCCACCACGGCCCTCGACGTCACCACGCAGGCCGAGGTCATGGCGATCCTCGACGAGCTGCGCCGCGACCGCGGCCTTGCGCTGCTGTTCATCACGCACGATCTCGAGCTCGCCGCGGCGGTCTGCGATCGGACGGCCGTCATGTACGCCGGCCAGATCGTCGAGACGCGCGCGGCCTCGCTCCTGGACACCGACCCGCTCCACCCGTACACGGCGTCGCTGGCGGCGGCCCGCCCGGACGTCGCCGCCGGCGTGCACCGCCTGGCGGCGATTCCCGGCCGCCCGGTGTCGGCCTTCGAGGCGCCCGCGGGCTGCGCGTTCGCGCCGCGCTGCGCGCTCGCGCAGGATCGCTGCCGCGACGGGCGCCCCGCGCTCGAGGCGCTCGACGACGGCGAGGTGCGCTGCTGGCGGGCGCAGGAGCTGCGCGGCCGGGTGGCCCACGCGATCCGCGGCACGGAGCGCTTGCATGTCTGAGCCGGTGCTGGAGGCGCGCGGGCTGCGCAAGGAGTACGGCGAGCTGGTCGCCGTCGACGACGTCGATCTGCGCGTGCCGGAGGGCGGCTCGCTGGCGATCGTCGGCGAGTCCGGCTCGGGGAAGACGACCGTCGCCAGGCTGATCGTCGGCCTCAGCGCCCCGACGGCGGGCACGATCATCGCGTGCGGGCGCGACCGCTCGGCGCCGGCCCGCTCGGCGCGCGAGCGCCGCCGCCGCGGCCGGGAGGTGCAGATCGTCTTCCAGGACCCCTATTCGAGCCTCGACCCGCGCAAGACGGCCGAGCAGGCGCTCGATGAGGTGCTGCGCCTGCACAGGGGCGGCAGCCGCGCCGAGCGCGCCGAGCGCGTGCGCGAGCTCGCCGAGCTCGTGGGCCTCGACGAGCGCCAGGCGCGCGCGCTCCCGCGGGCGCTCTCCGGTGGGCAGCGCCAGCGCATCGCGATCGCACGCGCGCTCGCGGCCGAGCCGCGCCTCGTGATCCTCGACGAGTCCGTGGCGGCGCTCGACGTCTCGATCCAGGCGCAGATCCTGAACCTGCTCGCCGACATCCGCGAGCGCACCGGCGTCTCCTACGTGCTGATCAGCCACGACCTCGCCGTAGTCCGCCAGATCACCGACGAGGCGATCGTCATGTACCGCGGGCGCGTCGTCGAGCGCGGACCCACCGCGCGGATCCTCGACGCCCCCGAGCACGAGTACACGCAGCTGCTGCGCGCGAGCGTTCCGCGACCGGGCTGGCGGCCCGTGCGCCGTCCCCGCCCCCAGACCGAAGGAGCCACCGCATGAGCACGACCGCAGACCTCGCCCTCGTCGGCGCCGCGGTGAGGACGCTCGACCCCGAGCGCCCATCGGCGACCGCGATCGCCACGCGCGACGGCGTCGTCACCGCGGTCGGAGGCGACGCCGAGATCCGCGAGCTGACCGGGCCGGGAACCGAGGTGATCGACCTCGGGGGCGCCGCCGTCGTTCCCGGCGTCGTCGACAGTCACCTGCATCCGTTCCTGGGCGCCGAGGGCGCGCGCGGCGCAGATCTGATGGGCGCCACGACGCTGGAGGAGGTGCGCCGACGCGTCGCCTCCGAGCGCGCCCGCTGCGCGCCCGGCGAGTGGGTGCTCGGCTACGGGCTGGACTACAACGCCTTCACGGAGTCCGGCACCTCCGGCACGCTGATCGAGGACGCAGCCGGCGGCGCGCCCGCGCTGCTGACCTACGTCGACTTCCACACGGCGCTCGCGACGCCGCGCGCGCTTGAGCTGGCGGGTGTGACCGGGCCGCGCACGTTCGAGGAGCACGCGGAGATCGTCTGCATCGACGGCGTGCCGACCGGGGAGCTGCGCGAGGGCGCGGCCGTGGAGCTCGTTCGCCGCGCGATCCCCGCGCTCACCGCCGAGCAGCGCTACCGCCTGTATGCCGACCAGCTGCGGCGCTTCGCCGCCGCCGGCGTGACGGGTGCGCACATGATGGACGGGAGCCTCGAAACGCTCGACCTGCTGCGCGAGCTGGAGGCGAACGGTGACCTCGCGATCCGGCTGCGAGCCCCGTTCTGGATCACCCCGGAGATGACGCGCGGGGACTGGGAGCGCTTCGCCCCCCACCGCGACGAGCGCGGCCGGCGCTGGCGCGCGGGGACCGCGAAGTTCTTCATCGACGGCGTGATCGACTCGGGCACCGGCTGGCTGTACGAGGCCGACAGCGAGGGGGAGGGGATGCTCCCGTTCTGGCCGGACCCGCAGCTCTACCGCGAGGCCGTGCGCTTCTTCGCCGGGCGCGGCTTTCAGTGCGCCACGCACGCAACCGGCGACCGCGGCGTGCGCGAGGCGCTCGATGCCTACCGCGAGGCCGGCGCCGCCCAGGGCGTGCGCCACCGGATCGAGCACATCGAGACCCTGCAGCCGCAGGACCTGCCGCGCTTCGCCGCCGAGGGTGTCGTCGCCTCGATGCAGGCCCAGCACATGGCGTGGCTCCAGCCCGACCGCGAGGACAACTGGTCGCGGCGCCTGGGTGACGATCGCTGCACCCGCGCGTTCCCGATCCGCGCGCTGCGCGAGTCCGGCGCGGCGATCGCGCTGGGCTCCGACTGGCCCGTTGCGCGCTTCGACCCGCGCGAGGGCCTGGCCTGCACGCGCCTGCGCCGCCCGCCGGGCGAGCGGGGCCGCGCCCCCTACGACGACCAGGCGCTCGACGGGCTCGCCGCGCTGGAGGGCTACACGACGGGCGCCGCGTTCGTCGCCGGTGACGAGGACCGCCAGGGGCGGATCAGGCCGGGCTTCTACGCGGACCTGACGGTGTTCGCGCAGGACCCGGTGACGTGCGACGCCGACGACCTCGTCGAGCTGCCGGTGCTGCTCACGGTCGTCGACGGGGAGATCGTGCACCGCGCGGTGTAGGGCGCGTCGGGGGAGCGTGGGCTGGTGCCCGGGCGTGGGCGGGTAGGGCATGGGCACCTAGGGGTGGGGTGCGGACGCGGCGTGGGTGGTGGGCCGGGTTCGCGACGTATGGCGTCCGGTATCCGGCCCACCGGGAGGTTCGCTGGCGCGCGTGTTGATGGTGGGCCGGCTTTGCGACGTAAGGCGTCCGGTTTCCCGCCCACCGGGCGCCTGAGGGTTCCCTCTCTCGTCGCTCGCGGCGTCCTTCCGCACCACCATGGCTTCACGATCCGCCGCCACCCACCACCGCGCCGGGCATAGGATCGCGCCATGAGCTCACATGACGTGATCGTCGTCGGCGCCGGCTCGGCGGGCTGCGCCGTGGCCGCACGACTCTCCGAGGACCCGGGCACCCGCGTGCTGCTGCTCGAGGCCGGCGGCTCCAACCGCCACCCGACGGTGGTCATCCCCGCCGCCTTCGCGCAGCAGTTCCACAGCAAGCGCGACTGGGACTACGCGACCGACCCAGAGCCCGGATGCGACGGGCGCTCGCTCTACATCCCGCGCGGCAAGATGCTGGGCGGCTCGAGCTCGATGAACGCGATGCTCTACGTGCGCGGCCGCCCCCTGGACTACGACATGTGGGAGGCAGAGGGCGCGACGGGCTGGGGCTGGAAGGACGTCAAGCCCTACTTCCTGCGCGCGGAGGACAACCAGCGTGGTGCCAGCGACGACCACGCCGTCGGTGGACCGCTGCGCGTCGAGGATTCGCGCTCCCCACGTGCGCTGACGAAGTCGTTCCTGGCCGGCGCCGAGGCGGCAGGGATCCCGTACATCGAGGACTACAACGGGCCCGAGCAGGACGGCGCCGCGCGCGTCCAGGTCACCCAGCGCGGCGGGCGGCGCTGGAGCACCGCGGAGGCCTACCTGCGGCCTGCGCGCAAGCGGCCGAACCTCGAGGTCGTCACCGGTGCGCAGGTGCTCCGGATCGAGTGCGACGGCACGCGCGCGACGGGCGTGCGCTACCGCGACCGCAAGGGCACCGAGCAGCTCGCCACGGCGGGCTCGGAGATCGTCCTCTCGGCGGGGGCGATCGGCTCGCCGCAGCTGCTGCTGCTCTCGGGGATCGGGCCGGCCGACCACCTCGCCGAGCACGCCATTCCCGTCGTCGCCGACCTCCCCGGGGTCGGGCGCAACCTCCAGGACCATCCCTTCTACGTGTGCATCTGGGACGTCCCGGGCGGCGGCTCGCTGGCGGACGCCGAGAAGCCGCGCGCGATGCTCGAGTGGGTCACGCGCAGGACGGGCCCGCTCAGCTCGACCGTGGCCGAGGCGTTCGCGTTCGTGCGCAGCCGCCCCGGCCTTCCGGCGGCCGATCTGCAATTCCATTTCGCGCCCGCGTACTTCTACGAGCACGGCGCCGCGACCTACGACGGGCACGCGCTCACGATCGGACCGGTGCTCGTGACGCCCAAGAGCCGCGGCGAGCTGCGCCTGCGCTCGGCCGACCCTGCCGCCAAGCCGCGGATCCTGACGAACACGCTGACCGAGCCCGAGGACGTCGCGGCGCTCGTCGCCGGCATCCGGCTGGCGCGCGAGATCGCCGCCACCGGGCCGATGCGGGCCGTGGTCGGGCGCGAGCTCTTCCCGGGGGACGGGGTGGACACCGACGCCGACGTGGAGCAGGACCTCCGCCGCCGCGTCGAGCTCCTCTACCACCCGGTCGGCACCTGCCGGATCGGGACCGACGAGCTCGCGGTCGTCGACCCGGAGCTGCGCGTGCGCGGGGTCGAGGGGCTGCGGGTCGCCGATGCGTCGGTGATGCCGATCATCCCGGGTGGGAACACGAATGCGCCGGCGATCATGATCGGCGAGCGCGCCGCGGACCTCGTGCGCGGTCGCGTGCCCGCGCCGGCCGGCTGACCGGCGCTGCGCAAGGCGCCGCCCGATCCGTCCGCGGGGGTCATGTTCCGCGCGAACCGTGCCGATACGAGCGGAGCGGCGCCCGCTGCCCAAGAACCGATCGGTCCGCATGAGACACCCCTCGCTCACCCCGGCACCTGGAAACGGCTGGCTCACACGCTGGCTTCAGACCACGGCCGACCTCGCACGCCTGCAGTACGCACACCCGATGGTCGATGCCGTCATCGACGAGATCGACGGCCGCATGATCCGCATCGGCGACCACTGGCTCGCCGACTTCGCCTCGTGCAACTACCTCGGGCTGGATCTCGACCGCGAGATCATCGAGGCCGTCCCGGCCTACCTCGACCGTTGGGGCACGCACCCGAGCTGGTCGCGCCTGCTCGGCAGCCCGGTGCTCTACGAGGAGATCGAGGCGCGCCTCACCGCGCTGCTGGGCGCTGAGGACGCGCTCCTGCTGCCGACGATCACGCACATCCACAACGCCGTGATCCCGGCGCTTGCCGGCGAGGGCACGATCTACCTCGACCAGCGTGCGCACAAGACGATCTTCGACGGCTGCGCCGTGGCCCGCTCGCACGGTGCCACCGTGCTGCGCTACCCCTACGAGGACTTCGACGCGCTCGAGGGGCTGCTGCGCCGGCGCCCGACGATCGGGCCGCGCGTCATCTGCACCGACGGCCTCAACTCGATGACCGGCAACTGCCCCGACCTGGGGCAGATGGCGCGCCTGGCCGCCGAGTACGACGCGCTGCTGTACGTCGACGACGCGCACGGCTTCGGCGTGATCGGCGAACGCCGGCCCGACGAGCTGTGCGACTACGGCGCTCGCGGCAATTCGATCGTGCGGCACCTCGGCGAGTCCTACGACAACCTCGTGCTCGTCGGGGGCTTCTCGAAGGCCTACTCCTCGCTGCTCGCATTCCTCGCGCTCCCCACGCCGCTGAAGCGCGCGCTCAAGACCGCCGCCGCCCCGTATCTGTACTCCGGCCCCTCGCCGGTCGCCTCGCTGGCGACCACCTGGGAGGGCCTGAACGTCAACGATCGCCGCGGCGACGAGCTGCGGCTCGAGCTGCACCGTCTCACCCACCGCGTGCTCGACGCGCTCGCCGAGTTCGGCGTGCACACCCCGAACACCTCCGGCTACCCGATCGTCGAGATCCCGCTGGCGCACTCCGAGCAGATCGACGAGGTCGGCCGCCACCTCTACGACCGCGGCATCTATGTGACGGTGGCCGCCTACCCGCTCGTCCCGCGCGACGAGGTCGGCTTCCGCGTCCAGCTCACCGCCGCCAACACCGACGAGCAGGTGGACCGGCTGATCGCCGTGCTCGGCGAGGTCGCCGACCGCTTCCAGCTCCAGCCCGCCGCGCAGGACGAGCGGCGCGCCGCCTGACGAGCGCCATGGTCGACACCCCGACAGCCGCGTCGACCGCCTCGCGCGCTTGGTGGCTGTACCTCGTCGGCGCCGGGCTGCTGGCGTTCGCCTACCTGCTCGGTCCGCCGCTGCTGCATTCCGGGCCGGTCTACAACCTGATCGGGCTCTCCGGCGCGGCGGCGATCCTCGTCGGCACGCGCATCAACCGCCCGTCCGACGCCCGCCCCTGGTACCTGTTCGCGCTCGCGCAGAGCCTGTTCGTCACCGGCGACGTTCTCGCCTACAACTACCAGCGCCTGTTCGGCAGCCAGCTGCCGTTCCCGTCGGTCGCGGACGTCTTCTACCTGGCGGTCTACCCGGTCCTGATCGCGGGCCTGCTGATCCTCATCCGCCAGCGCAACCGGGGCCGCGACACGGCGAGCCTCATCGACTCGCTGATCATCACGATCGGCCTGGCCGTCCTGTCGTGGATCTTCCTGATGGCGCCGTACGCGCACGATGCGACGCTGTCGACGCCGACGAAGCTCACGTCGATCGCCTACCCGCTGATGGACGTCCTGGTGCTGGGCGTGGCGGTGCGCCTCGCGGTCGGCGAGGGCAGGCGCGGCACCTCCTTCTACCTCATGATCGGCGCGATCGTCGCGCTGCTCGTGACCGACGCGATCTACGGCTGGTTCCTGCTGAACGGCGGGTACGAGACCGGGGGCTGGCTCGACGGCGGCTGGATCGTCTTCTACATGCTGTGGGGCGCCGCGGCGCTGCATCCGTCGATGCGCACCGTCAGCCAGACGAGCACCCGGACCCAGCGGCTCAGCGCCGTGCGCCTCGCGGCGCTCGGCATCGCGGCGCTGACCGCGCCGATCGTGCAGATCGTGCAGGTCTCCGGCGCCGGCGCCGACGAGATCATCGTCGCGGCCGCCGGCATGATCCTGTTCCTGCTCGTGATGGCGCGCATGGTCGGCCTGGTCACGACCCAGGAGCGCGCCGCGCGACGCGAGCGGACGCTGCGCAAGGCGGGTGCCGCGCTCGTCACCGCGACCGGTGAGGAGAGCATCCTCGAGGCGGCGCACGTCGCCGCCAGCAAGCTCGCCGGCCCGAACGTCGTCGTCCGCGCCTGGCGCGTGGAGGATCGCGAGGGCACGCCGACGGTCATCCCGCCGGCCGGAGGCGCGCACCCGGCACCGCTCTCGCGCCTGCCGGGCCCCGCCTTCGCCGCGCTGCTGCTGCGCAAGTCGGTCGACGTTCCGGGGGTCGTCGGGCTCGCCGACATCCCCGCCGGCCAGCCGGTCTTCCTGGTCCCGCTGTTCGTGCGCGACGAGCTGCGCGGCCTGATCGCCGCCTCGGCGTCGGCGCCGCTGCCCGGGGCGGTGCGCTCGGGGATCGAGACGCTCGCCTACCAGGTCGCGCTGGCGCTCGAGAGCGCGACGCTCACCGAGGAGCTCGTGCGCAACAAGAGCGAGGCGCGCTTCGGCTCGCTCGTGCAGAACTCCTCGGACGTCGTGCTCGTGATCGATCCGAGCACGACGATCCACTACGTCAGCCCGTCGATCGAGCGCGTGCTCGGCTACGAGGCAGCGGACGTCATGGAGACGCGGGCGGCCGAGCTCGTCCACCCGGACGACCGCGCCGGCGCGCTGCACGCGATCTCCGCGGTGGCGGGCGCCGCCGAAGGGGCATCGGAGCTCGTCGAGTTCCGCATCCGCAGCGCCGCCGGCGACTGGCTCTCGGCCGAATCGCTGACGAGCAACCTCACCCACGACGAGAACGTCGGCGGGATCGTGCTCAACGTACGCGACGTCAGCGAGCGCAAGCGCTTCGAGGCCGAGCTTGCGCGCCAGGCCTTCCACGACTCGCTCACCGGGCTGGCCAATCGTGCGCTCTTCCGCGACCGCGTCGAGCACGCGCTGGCGCGCCGGCGCGAGCGTAGCGGCAGCCAGGTCGCGGTCCTGTTCATCGACCTCGACGACTTCAAGAACGTCAACGACAGCCTCGGGCACGTCTCGGGCGATGTCCTGCTGCGCGAGGTGGGCACCCGCGTGAGCGGCGCGATCCGGGCGGAGGACACCGCGGCGCGCCTGGGCGGCGACGAGTTCGCGATCCTGCTCGAGGACGTGGAGGGTGGCGACCGGGCCTCCGAGGTCGCCCAGCGTCTGCTGGTCACGCTCGCCGAGCCGCTGCTGCTCGACGGCAAGGACATGTCGGTCAGCGCAAGCATCGGCATCGCGTTCGCGGGCGAGGGCGAGGAGGCCGTCGGCTCCGAGGAGCTGCTGCGCAACGCCGACGTGGCGATGTACACCGCCAAGGAGCACGGCAAGGGGACCTTCCAGATCTTCGAGCAGGCGATGCACGCCTCGGTCGTCGAGCAGCTTGAGCTCGTCGCCGACCTGCAGACGGCGGTCCAGGATGACCAGCTCGTGCTGCACTACCAGCCGATCTTCCGGATCGACACGGGGGAGATCACCGGCTTCGAGGCGCTCGTGCGCTGGAGCCATCCGGTGCGCGGCTTCGTCTCGCCGGCCGACTTCATCCCCGCCGCCGAGCGCAGCGGGCTGATCGTCTCGATCGGGCGCTGGGTGCTGGAGACCGCCTGCCGCGAAGCCGTCGCGGTCCAGCGCCTCGGGCGCGGGGGCGAGCCGCTGAAGGTCTCGGTCAACCTGTCCGCGCGCCAGCTGCAGCGCCCCGACGTCGAGGACCACGTGCGCCACGCACTCGAGGTGAGCGGGCTCGACCCGGCGCTGCTCGTCCTCGAGATCACCGAGAGCATGCTGATCGACGACTGGGACCTCGCGCTCGAGCGCCTCGAGAACCTGCGGGCGATCGGGGTGAAGATCGCCGTCGACGACTTCGGCACCGGCTACTCGTCGCTGAACTACATCCGCCAGCTGCCCGTCGACATCCTGAAGATCGACAAGTCGTTCGTCGACGGGCTCGTCGAGAGCGGCAGCGAGACCGCGCTGATGGCGGCGATCGTCGACCTCGCCAGCGTCCTGCAGCTCCACCCCGTCGCTGAAGGGGTCGAGCATGAGTCGCAGCTGCATCGCCTGCGCTCGATGGGCTGCGAGCTTGGGCAGGGTTTCCTCTTCTCGCGCCCGCTTCCGGCGGCGCAGCTGCACGCCCTGCTGCAGGGCGACGCGTTCGAACAGGCGGCGTGACGGGCGCTTCGGCGGTAGGTTGCGCGCCATGCGCGGCCTCATGTCGGACCATCCCCTCGCCCTCCCGCACGTCTTCGGGCGCGCGGAGCGGCTGTTCCCCGACAAGACGATCACGACCGCCACGGCGGCCGGCATCGAACGCACGACCTATGGCGCCTGGGCCGAGCGCACGCGGCGCCTGGCGGGGGCGCTCGACGCGCTCGGGCTTGCCGGCGACGCACGCGTGGGAACCTTCGCCTGGAACACGGCGCGCCACCTCGAGCTGTACTACGCCGCGCCCTGCAGTGGGCGGGTCCTGCACACGCTGAACATCCGGCTCTTCCCGGAACAGGTCACGTACGCGGTCAACCATGCCGAGGACGCGGTGATCTTCGTCGACCGCTCGCTGCTGCCGATCTTCTGGCCGCTCGTCGAGACGTTCGAGAGCGTCGAGCACCTCGTCGTCATGGACGATGGCGCGCAGGTGGAGATCCCCGCCGACCCGCGCGTGCGCGACTACGAGGAGCTGCTGGCCACGGGCGAGCCTGCCGCCTTCCAGATCGACGACGAGCACCGCGCGGCGGCCATGTGCTACACGAGCGGCACGACCGGCAACCCGAAGGGCGTCGTCTACTCGCACCGCTCGCTCGTGCTCCACGGAATGGGCTCGATGGTCGCCGACACGCTCGCGGTCAGCGAGCGCGACACGGTCCTGCCGGTCGTGCCGATGTTCCACGCCAACGCGTGGGGGCTCGCACACTCGGCGGTGATGGCCGGCGCCAACCTCGTGATGCCGGGCCCCGACCTCTCGGCGCCCGCCATCGCGACGCTCATGGAGCGCGAGCGGGTCACCCTCGCGGCCGGGGTGCCGACGATCTGGAACGGCGTCATCGACGAGGTGCAGGGCCGCGACCTCTCGGCGCTCACGCGCATCGTGTGCGGCGGCTCGGCCGTGCCGCGCTCGCTCTCCGAGCGCTACCGCGAAGCGGTCGGGCTGCCGATCCTGCAGGCCTGGGGCATGACCGAGACGAGCCCGATCGGGTCGGTCGCACGCGTGCGCAGCACGCTCGACGGGGAGCCCGAGGAGCGGCTCGCAGACGTCCGCGCGTCGCAGGGTCTCCCCGTCCCGCTCGTCGAGGTGCGGATCGTCGAACCCGGCACGACCGACGAGCTGCCGTGGGACGGCGAGGCGCGCGGCGAGCTGCATGCCGCCGGCCCGTGGATCGCCGCCGGCTACTACAACGACGAGCGCTCGGGAGACTCGTTCACCGGCGACGGCTGGCTGAAGACCGGCGACGTGGCGACGATCGATCCGCAGGGCTACATCCGGCTCGTGGACCGCACGAAGGACCTCATCAAGTCCGGCGGCGAGTGGATCAGCTCGGTCGAGCTCGAGAACGAGATCATGGCCCACCCCGGCGTGCGCGAAGCGGCGGTGATCGCGGTCGCGGACGATCGCTGGGGCGAGCGGCCGCTGGCGTGCGTGGTGCCCAAGGACCCCGCGACGGGCCTCGACGGCGACGAGCTGCGCTCGTTCCTGGCCGGCCGCGTGCCGAAGTGGTGGCTGCCCGAGCGGGTGGAGATCATCGACGAGGTTCCGAAGACCTCGGTCGGCAAGTTCGCCAAGAAGGAGCTGCGCGACCGCTTCGCGTGATCACGATGGGCGCCTCGACCAATGGCGGCGCTCCACGCGTCGTCATCATCGGCAGCGGCTTCGGGGGCCTCGGGACCGCGATCCGCCTCAAGCAGGCGGGCATCGATGATTTCGTGGTGCTCGAGAAGGCCGACGACGTGGGCGGCACCTGGCGCGAGAACACCTACCCCGGGATCGCGTGCGACGTCCCCAGCCACCTGTACTCGTTCTCGTTCGCCCCGAATCCCGACTGGTCACGGATGTTCTCGCCCGGGGCGGAGATCCAGCACTACCTTCAGCGCTGCGCGCGCGACTTCGGCATCCACCCGCACCTGCGCCTGGGCACGCGCGTCACCGGCGGTGTCTGGGACGACGGGGCGCGCCGCTGGCACGTGCAGACCGACCGCGGCGAGTTCGTCGCCCAGCTCGTGGTCGCCGCGCCCGGCCCGCTGCACGATCCGACGCTCCCGGACGTGCCGGGGATCGACGCCTTCGAGGGGCCGATGTTCCACTCAGCCACCTGGGACCACGACGCCGACCTGCGCGGAGCGCGCGTCGCGGTCGTGGGCAGCGGCGCGTCGGCGATCCAGTTCGTGCCGGAGATCCAGCCGCTCGTGGGCGAGCTCCAGCTCCTCCAGCGCACCGCGCCCTGGGTCCTGCCGCGCCTGGACCATCCGATCTCGCCGCGCATGCGCCGCCTCTACGCGGCCTTCCCGCACACGCAGGCGGCGATGCGGGCCTGGATCTACGCCTCGCGCGAGGCGGCGGTGATGGGCTTCATGCACCCGTGGGCGATGGCGCTGCCGCAGCGGATGGCAATGCGCCATCTCGAGCGGCAGGTCCCCGACCCCGAGCTGCGCGCGAAGCTCACGCCGCACTACACGATCGGCTGCAAGCGCGTGCTGATCTCCAACGACTGGTATCCGGCTGTGACCCAGCCGAACGTCAACGTCGTCGCCGCCGGTCTAGCCGAGCTGCGCCCCCACTCGGTGGTCGCGACCGACGGCACCGAGGCAGGCGCCGATGTCGTCATCTTCGCGACGGGGTTCCGGGCGCTGAACCCCCCGATCAGCGAGCACCTGGTCGGACGCGAGGGCATCACGATGGCCGAGCACTGGGCCGGCTCCCCGCACGCCTATCTGGGGACCACGGTGGCCGGGTTCCCGAACCTGTTCCTCCTCGTCGGGCCGAACACCGGCCTGGGGCACAACTCGATCATCTACATGATCGAGTCGCAGATCGCCTACCTGCTCGACGCGCTGCGCACCATGGACGCCGGCGGGGTCGAGACGATCGAGGTCCGCCCGGAGGCGGAGGAGGCGTTCACGCACCAGGTCGACGAGGAGCTGCGCCGAAGCGTCTGGAACTCCGGCGGCTGCGCGAGCTACTACCTGGACGCCTCCGGGCGCAACTCGGCGATCTGGCCGGGCTTCACCTGGACCTACCGCAACCGCACCCGGCGCTTCGACGTCACCCGCTACGCGCTGGGCTTCCGCGAGCGCCGGCGCGTCACGGCGTGACGATCGCGAACGCGGGGTCCGGCGCGTCGAGGAGGCCGAGCAGCTCGCCCAGCCGCTCCGCGTCGCCGGTGACCGCAAGGCGCCCGGCCGCGCCGATGTCGGCGAGCGTGGCGGCGCCCGCGAGCAGTTCATCGAGCGCCGCGCGCTCGATGCTCACCGTCGCGTCCACCGGCTCGCGCCCGTCGTCGCGGCGGTGGCGCAGCACGCCGTGCTCGAGCAGCAGGAGGTGGCGCCCACCGGTGTCCGTGAAGTGCCAGCGCAGCGTGATGTTCCGGTCGGCGGCGCGCGGGCCGTCGAGGCGGACCGCGAGCGCGTCGAAGAGCTGCTCGGCCGACAGGCTGCGGATGACGTCGGCCGGGGCCGTCGTGGCCGCCGTGCCGACCACGCCCTCGCGCAGCTCGCGCGCGCCCATCAGGTAGACGTTGCGCCAGACGCCGTTCTCGGCGCCGAAGGCGAGCTGCTCGAAGGCCTGCGCCTGCAGCTTGCGCGCCTCCATGTTCTCCGGGTCGGCGAACACCAGGTGCCCGACCACCTCCGCGACCCAGCGCAGGTCGCCGCGCGCGAGCGCCTCGCGCGCGTGCGCGAGCAGCGCGTCCGCGCCGCCGGCCAGCGCGACGTAGCGCTCGGCGGCGGCCTGCGGCGGGTGCGCCCACAGGTGGGCCGGGTTGCCGTCGTACCAGCCCATGTAGCGCTGGTAGACCGCCTTGACGTTGTGGCTCAGCGAGCCGTAGTAGCCGCGGCAGTGCCACTCGCGCTCGAGGCTCTCGGGCAGCTCGAGCAGCTCCGCGATCTCGCTGCCGACATAGCCCTTGTTCAGCAGCCGCAGCGTCTGGTCGTGGATGTACCCGTAGAGGTCGCGCTGCTTGGCGAGGAAGTCCGCGATGCGCGCGCCGCCCCAGCGCGGCCAGTGGTGCTGGGCGAACTGCACGTCGCTGTCCGCGGCGAACAGGTCGATCGCCTCGTCGAGGTAGGCGGCCCAGATGTGCGGGTCGCGTACCTGCGCGCCGCGCAGGGTCAGGATGTTGTGGAGGTTGTGCGTGGCGTTCTCGGCCATGCACAGCGCGCGCCGCTCGGGGAAGTGGAAGTTCATCTCCGCCGGGGCCTCGGTTCCCGGCGTCATCTGGAAGACCATGCGGATCCCGTCGACGCGCTCCTCCTGGCCGGTGCGGGTGATCTCGAGCGTCGGCGGGATCAGCGTCACCGTGCCGGTCGACGTCGTCTGCCCCAGACCCGTGCCCACCTGGCCGGCCGGGCCCTTCTCGAGCAGCGCGCCGTACATGTACGTCGCGCGCCGGGCCATCGCCGTCCCGGCCTGGACGTTCTCGCTCACCGCGTGCTCGAGGAAGCCCTCCGGGGCGAGCACCG
Source organism: Solirubrobacteraceae bacterium (assembly GCA_035542555.1). Classification (GTDB taxonomy): domain Bacteria; phylum Actinomycetota; class Thermoleophilia; order Solirubrobacterales; family Solirubrobacteraceae; genus F1-60-MAGs163. Next base: position 19,940 of record DATKLF010000034.1, read on the forward strand.
GGACGCGGCCGGATGCGACGTCCTCGATCGAGACCACGCCACGCGCCCCGCCCCAGTGGTCGATGTGGCTGTGGGTGTAGAGCAGCCCGGTGACCGGCCGGTCGCCACGGTGCCGGCGGTACAGCTCGAGGGCGGCCGCTGCGGTCTGGGCGCAGATCAGCGGGTCGATCACGAGCACGCCGCGCTCGCCCTCGACGATCGTCATGTTGGAGAGGTCGAGCCCGCGCACCTGATAGATCCCGTCGGTCACCTCGAAGAGCCCATGGATCGCCGTGAGGCGGCTCTGGCGCCAGAGGCTCGGGTTGACGGTGTCCGGGCACTCCTCATCGAGGAAGCCGTAGGCGTCCGTGTCCCAGACGACGCGCCCGTCGGTGGCGCGCACCAGCGGATCGCTCAGCGTCCCGATGAAGCCGCGCCGCGCGTCGTCGAGGTCCTCGGCGTCGGCGAACGGGAGGCGCATGCGCACCGCGGCGTTGGCCGCGGCGATCTCGGGGGTCGCGCGGGGCTCGGGCATGACGCGATCCTATGGCCGCACCGCGATGCGCAGAAACTTCGGATGGCGCCGCCGCCGCCAGCGCGTAGGTTTCCACGGATGGAGACCCTCGACAGCAGCGTCGTCATCGCCGGGTACCACGCCGCGCCGGAGGCGGCGGACGGCTTGGCGCTCGCCCACCTGATCTCGCAGCTCACCGACCGCGATCTGCTGGTCGCGCGCGTGATCCCGGACGTGCCCGAGCATCCGGGCGCCACGCGTGCCGAGCAGCTGCACGTGCGCCGGCTCGTCGGTGAGTCGAACGCGGCGGTCCTCGCAGTCGTGCCGGACGGCAGCATCGAGGTCATGCCGGTGCTCGACCCGCGGGTCGCCCACGGCCTGCACGACCTCGCCCGCCGTCAGGAGGCCTCCCTGATCGTGCTCGGCTCGAGCCACCACTCCGGGCTCGGCCGCGTGCTCCTCGGCGGCACCGCCGAGCAGGTGGTCGACGGCGCGCCCTGCCCGGTCGCCGTCGCGCCACCGCACTTCCACGAGGACCCGACGATCGCGCCGCCGGTCGTCGGGGTCGCCTGGGACGGGTCGCCGGCCTCGCGCGCCGCCGTCGTCACAGCCGCCGAGCTCGCCGGGGCGACGGGGTACGACCTGCTGGTCATCCACGTGGAGCCGAGCCTCGCGCATCGCCCGCTCGGCGGGACGCGCACGACGCTCGAGGAGGGGGTCGAGCTCGCGCGCCGCGTTGCCTCGGGCGACGTCACGGTCGAGGGCTCGCAGCGCGAGGGGGACCCTGGCGCCGAGCTCGTCGACGCGACGAGGTCCGACGTCGGCGTGCTCGTCGTCGGCTCGCGTGCGCGGGGCGCGCTGGCGCGCGTGCTGCTCGGGAGCGTGTCCGGGCACGTCATGCGGGGCGCCCACGCGCCGGTGCTCGTCGTGCCGGCGCCGGCGTAGGGGGGCCGGCACGTGGGCGCACAGCACGCGATGAGCCACGCGGACGCGGCGTGGCTCGAGATGGATCGTCCGACGAACCTGATGATCATCACCTCGGCGTTGTGGTTCGACGAGCCGCTCGACGAGGGACGCGTACGCCAGGTCGTCCGCGAGCGGCTCGTCGAGCCGTTCCCGCGCTTTCGCCAGCGCGTCGCCGAGGGCGTGACCGGCCCGGCGTGGGAGGACGACCCCGACTTCGACCTCGACCTGCACATCCACCATCTCGCGCTGCCGGCGCCCGGCGACAAGGCGGCGCTCGAGCGCGTCGTGGCCGACCTCATGGCCCAGCCGCTCGAGCGCTCGCGCCCGATGTGGGCCTTCTACCTGCTCGACGGATACGGCGAGGGCTGCGCCGTGGTGTCCCGCATGCACCATGCGATCGCGGACGGCATCGCGCTGGCCCGCGTGATGCTGTCGCTCACCGACGAGCTCTCCGGCGACCGGCACACGCCCCGGATCGCCCCCGCCGAGCCGGCGCCCGGCGACGGCGCGCCCCAGGGTGACACCGGCGCGCTGGAGCGCCTCGCGGCGCCGCTTCGCAGCGGCGCCGCCGCGGGCCGCGCGGTCGCCGGGGCCGGCGTGCACGCGACCGTCGAGACCGTGCTGCATCCCGGCAGCGTCGCCGAGCTCGCGCGCCGGGGCGGCCCCTACGGCGCCGCCCTGCTGCGGCTGCTGAGCGCACCGGCGGAGCCCGATTCGGCGCTGCACGGCACGCTCGGCGCGGCGCGGCGCGCTGCCTGGTCGCGCGCGCTGCCGCTCGAGGCGATCCGCCACAGCGGGCACCTGCGCGGGGCGACGATCAACGACATGGTCGTCGCCGGCGTCACCGGCGCGGTGCGCTCCTACCTGCTCGCACACGACGGGGAGGCGCACGACATCGCCGCGATGGTGCCGTTCAACCTGCGGCCGCTCGACGAGCCGCTGCCACGTGATCTCGGCAACCGCTTCGGCCTCGTGCTGCTGGAGCTTCCGGCGACGATCGAGGACGCCGGTGCGCGCCTGGACGAGGTCGCCACGCGCATGCTCGCGCTCAAGCGCTCGCGCCAGGGAGCGGTCTCCTACGGCATTCTCGATGCGCTCGGGCGCATGCCCGCGGCCGTCGAGGCGCGGATCGTCGACGTGATGGCGGCCAAGGCGGCGATGGTGCTGACGAACGTCCCGGGCCCGCGCGCGCCGATCGCGTTCGCCGGCGTCCCGGTGGCCGGCGTGCTCGTCTGGGCGCCGTGCTCCGGGTCGGTGGGGATGAGCATCAGCATCTTCTCCTACGACGGGACGGTGACCGCCGGCTTCATGACCGATGCGCAGCTCGTGCCCCGGCCAGCCGAGCTCGTCGCCGGCTTCGAAGCGGCGCTCGCCGAGCTCGGCGTCGCCGCCGATCAGGACTCGTAGAGCGCCTCGAAGAGCGGGCGGTAGCGGTCGTAGACGACCGCGCGCCGAATCTTGAGCGTCGGCGTCAACTCGCCCTCGGCCTGCGAGAGGTCGTGGTCGAGGACCGCGAAGCGCTTGACCTGCTCGATGCGCGCGAACTCGCCGTTGACCTCGTCGACCGACTCCTGCAGCACCTCGTGCACCGCCTCGTTGGCGGCCAGCAGCTCCGGGTCGGCTTGCGGGATACCTGCGCGCAGCGCGAGCTCCTCCGCCTCCTCGGGGTCGATGGTGAGCAGGGCGACGAGATACGGACGCCCGTCGCCGTAGACGACGGCGTGGGAGATCCAGCGCGTCTCCTGCAGGCGCGTCTCGATCGCCGTTGGGCCGATGTTCTTGCCCGAGGAGGTGATGATCAGGTCCTTCTTGCGGCCGGTGATCGTCAGGAAGCCGTCGGCATCGAGCGACCCGAGGTCGCCGGAGCGCAGCCAGCCCTCGGCGTCGAAGAGCTCCGCGGTCGCGTGCTCGTCGCGGTGGTAGCCGGGGCTGACGTTGGGCCCGCGCATGAGGATCTCGCCGTCGGGCGCGATCTTGACGTGCATCCCGGGCAGCGGCCGTCCGACGGTCCCGGTGCGGTGCGCCTCCTCGGTGTTGAGCGTCGCCGCGGCGCACGTCTCGGTCATGCCGTAGCCCTCGAGCAGCAGGATGCCGCAGGCCTCGAAGAACGCGATGACTTCGGGCCCGATCGGTGCGGCGCCGGTGAGGGCGCGGCGCAGGCTGCCGCCGAACAGCGCGTGCACCTTGTCGAACACCAGGCGCTGGGCCAGCGGCTCGCGCAGGCGGTCGGCGAGCGCCAGGCGCCCGCCCTTCGCGGCGGCGCGGCTGCGCCGCTTGCCGAGCGCGACCGCCGAGCGGAAGATCCGCCCGCGCAGGGGGCTCGCGCCCTCGACGCCGACGAGCGCGGCGGTGTGCACCTTCTCGAACACGCGCGGCACCGACGGGAAGTGCGTCGGGCGCACCTCGGCGAGGTCCTCCAGCAGCCGCGAGGTGTCCCGGGTCCAGAATGCGAGCGTCCCGCCCTCCTGCAGGGTGACGAGCTCGACCACGCGCGCGAGCACGTGCGCGAGCGGCAGGAACATGTAGACGACGGGATGCTCGTCGTTCGCCAGGCGCAGCTGGTCCTCGTACATCCCGATCGTCGCGAGCACGTTGCCGTGCGTGATGATGCAGCCCTTCGGGTCGCCGGTCGTGCCCGAGGTGTAGACGATCGTCGCCGGATCACCGGGCGCCGGCGCGGCGGCCGCGGCTCGCACGTCGGCCTCGGAGACCGCGCCGCCGAGGCGGATCAGCTCCTCGAGCGCGAGCGCATCGTCGGCGATCGGCGCCTCGCACAGCGCCAGCAGGTGCTCGAGCGCCGGGCACTCCGAGCGGATCTCGAGGATCTTGGAGAGCTGCGCGTCGTCCTCGCAGAAGATCGCCCGCGCGCCGGAGTGCGCGAGGACGTGCCGGCACTCGCGCGGCGAGTTCGTGAAGTACACGGGGACGACGACCGCGCCGGCGCACAGGATCGCGACGTCGGCGATCGTCCACTCGGGGATCGTGTTGGCGAGGATCGCGACCCGGTCGCCCGGCTCGATGCCCAGGGCGATCAGACCGGCCGCGATCGACATCGCGCGCGCCCCGAAGTCCGGGTAGGAGAGATCCACCCAACGGCCGTCGCGCTTGTAGCGCAGCGCCGCCTCGTCGTGGCGCGCGACGCTTCCGAGCACCATCTCGGCGAGGTTCGCCGGGAGGGCCTGCGCCGAGGCGCCCGCTGATGCCGGCACGGTGGACATACCGGCATTGTGCTCCTTTCGCCCGCTGTGCGCATGCGAGTTTCCCGGGCTCGCGGAGTCGTGAAAACAACGGATGGCAGGCGAGCCCAGAGCGCTTAGGGTGCGGCGCGAGAGGTACGCCGTGCTGCGTCTGGCCCGCATCGCCATCCGACACCCCAAGTCCACGCTCGCCGTCTGGGTCGTGTTCGCCGTGGTGATGGTCGGGATCGGCCTGAACGTCGCGGGCGGGCTCTCACCGTCGGTGACCACGGTCGCCGGGTCGGAGTCCTCGCGCGCGCAGACCCTCGCCGACCAGCGCTTCGGCCCGAGCGTTCTCGTCCCGATCCTGCTGCAGGGGCCCAAGCGCCAGCTCGACGCCCAGGGCCCGAAGCTCGTGCTCGACCTCTCGCGCCGGCCGGACACGCGCGTGATGTCCGCCTGGAGCACCGGGAGCGCCGCCGCGTCGCTGCGTCCGAACCCGAACGCCGCGATGATCGTGGCGTCGGTGGCCCGCTCGGAGAAGGCGATGGTCCGCACGGTGCAGCCGCAGATCGATCGGCTCGTGCGCCGCGACATCAGCTCGCCGGTGCGCGCCGACGTCACGGGCCAGCCGACGATCGACCGCGCGCTGCGCGACTCGGCGCTGAGCACGACGAAGAGGGCCGAGCTGATCGCGATCCCGATCCTGTTCGTGCTGCTGACGCTGCTGCTCGGCTCGCCGCTGTCGGCGCTCGTGATCTCGATCTTCGGCGCGACCACCGTGTTCGTGAGCTTCGGCGTCATGACGCTGCTCGGGCGGATCATGTCGGTCGACCCCATCGCCGTCGCGCTCGGCTCGATGACCGGGCTCGCGCTCGGCGTCGGGTACGCCCTCGTGCTCCTGAGCCGCTTTCGCGAGGAGGAGACACCGGACCGCTCACGCGCCGATGCCGCGCACGCCGCGAGCGCCTCCGTGGCCTCGACCGGCCGCGCCTTGCTCTACGGCGGAACCGCGATCACGCTCTCGCTCCTGCTGGCCGTGGCGGTCGGGCCGACGGTCATCCTCGCGTCGCTGGGCATCGGCACGCTGCTGTGCACGCTGTTCGCGGTCGGCGGAGCCATCGCGGTGCTCCCCGCGGTGCTCGTCCTCGCGGGCCACCGCCTGGACGTCTGGCAGCTGCATCGGTGGGGTCCGTTCGCGCGCGCCTGGGCATGGCTCGTCGGGCTGGGGGACCGCATCGTGCGCCATCCGGTCGTGCCCGGCGCGCTCGCCACCGCGATCCTCGTGGTGCTGTGCATCCCCGTGCTGAACCTGCACACGGGCCCGCCCGACATCAAGCAGCTCCCGGCGTCCTCGCAGGCGCGCAAGAGCTTCGAGGAGGTCGGCAAGGTCATGGGCCCGGGGTGGGCGACCCCGTACAACGTGCTGGTCGTCTCCGATACCGAGCCGATCACGACGACCGCGCTGCTCAAGAAGGTGTCGAACTTCGAGCGGCGGATCGCCGCCGATCACCGCGTCGACTCCGTCGTCGGCCCGGGCAGCTTCCTGGTCGAGACCAAGCAGCTGAAGAAGCTGCCCGCCGGCCTGAACCAGTCGGCGGCGGTCGCGAAGAAGTCCAAGCGCGACCTGCTGCGACTGAAGAACGGCCTCGGCCTGGCGGGCGCAGGAGCGCTGCAGCTGCGCTCCGGCCTGCAGTCCGCCAGCAGCGGCGCCGGCCAACTCAAGGGCGGCTCGGGCGCGGCGCAGTCGGGCGCCGGCCAGCTCAAGGGCGGACTCGTGCAGGCGCGCGTCGGCGCCGCGAAGATCTCCGCGGGCCTGAAGTCCGCGCTCGCAGGGGCGATCTCGCTGCGCGACGGCGCACGCCAGGCGCTCGCGGGCTCCAAGCAGCTGCAGGGTGGTCTCGGCACCGCGAGCAAACCCGTGTCCGCAGGCGTGCCGGCCGTGCGCCAGATGGCGGCCGACTCGAACACGGCGAGTCAGGCGATCTCCTCCGGCAAGACGCAGGCCGCCAATACGGCCGCGGCGATCGACTCGGCGCTCGCGGCGATCCAGGGGATCAACGGGATCAAGAACGACCCGGCGTACAGCCAGGCCGTCGGTGCGCTCACGAGCGCACGCACGGCTGCCGAGGGCGTTTCCGGCACCCTCAGCGGCGCCGCCGCGCCCGCCTCGTCGGCCGCGAACGTCGCCGCGGTGTTCGCCTCGCAGACCTCGCAGCTGGCCAGCGGCCTCTCGCAGCTCTACGCGGGCTCGACGAGCCTTGCGTCCGGCATCTCCAAGCTCGAGAACGGCAACGCGGAGCTCGCCAGCGGGCTCTCCCGGCTCAACGCCGGCGGCGGGGATCTGACGGCCGGCCTGGCGACGCTCACGAACGGCGCGGGCGCGCTGGAGAGCGGGCTCGGGCAGCTCACGGCCGGAAGCGGCCAGCTGCAGTCGGGGCTGAGCTCCGGTGTGGCGCCGAGCGGGCAGCTCGCCGCCGGGCTCGCAACGATGGAGGCCGCGGTCGCCAAGTCCCGCTCGCAGATTCCCTCGACGAAGGACCTCGAGACCCTCAAGAAGCAGTCCCCGGGACTCTTCGATTCCGGCTACTTCGTCCTCGCAGCGATCGCCGGCGCCTCGCCGAGCGACCAGGCGCAGGCCGGCTTCGCCGTGAACCTCAAGCGCGGCGGCAGCGCGGGCCAGATCGTCGTCGTCTCCAAGGAGCCGGCCAGCGCGCAGAGCACGCAGGACCTGGGCACGACGCTGCGGCGCGAGAGCGCGAGCTTCGCCCGCAGCACGGGCACGACGACCGCCGTCGGCGGCCCGGCGGGCGACCTCGCGGACTTCCGCAGCGTCACGCAGTCGCGCATCTGGATCGTGATCCCCGTCGTGGCGATCGCCGTGATGCTCTTCCTGATGGTCGTCCTGCGGGCCGTGCTGCTCCCGATCGTCGCGGTCGTCTTCGACCTGCTCACGATCGGCGCATCGTTCGGCCTGCTCACGCTCCTCTACAGCGGGTCGGACCGCCTGCTCGGCGGGCCCGGCTACCTGGACCCGATGTCGATCATCGGCATCTTCTCTGTCATGTTCGGCGTGACCGCCACCTATGAGGTGATCCTGCTCGTCCGAGCCCGCGAGTACTACGTCCGCTCCGGTGACGCGCATGAGGCCATGCGGCGCGGGCTGCGCGCAACGGCGGCGACTGCCACCGGTGCTGCGATCGTGGTGGTCGCCGCGGTCCTGCCGTTCGCCTTCTCGGGGCTCGTCAACGTCCAGCAGTTCGGGATCGCGATCGCCGCGGTCGTCGTGATCGACGCCTTCATCGTCCGTCCGCTGATGCTGCCGGCCGCCGCCGCGGTCTTCGGCCATCGCGGGTGGTGGCCGACCAGGCCGGGCGTGAGCGGTACGGCCGCCGAGCGTCCGGCGCCGACCGAGCCCGTCGGCGGCGCGCGCCCGGTCGGGGCCTAGCGAAACGGGGGAGTACGCCTGCTGTACCCATGAGGTACGCTCTGCGCGTGGCCGCCGCTCGCGCACAGCCGTCGCTCGTCGCAAGCCATCCCGACCTCGGCCCGGCGCTGGCGCCGCGGGCGCTCGTCACCGAAAGCCAGCGTGCGCGGCTGCTGGAGGCCGTCGCCCAGGTCGTCGCTGACCGCGGCTACCAGGCGACGACCGTGGCTGAGATCGTCCGCGCCGCGGGCGTGTCGCGCAGCACGTTCTACGAGCTCTTCGAGAGCAAGGAGCAGTGCCTCGTCGAGGCCTATCGCCACGGCGTCGATGTGCTGATCGCCCGCATCAGGGCGGCGGTGCGGGCCGCCGCGCCGGGGGGTCTGCGCGCACAGGTGCGCGCCGCGAACGCCGCGTACCTCGAGACGATGCGCGAGGAGCCCCGGTTCGCGCGCACCTACCTCATCGAGATCCACCGCGCCGGTGACGCGGCGCTCCAGGCCCGCGCCGAGGCGCTCGAGCGCTTCGCCGACGGCTACCGGCGCATCCGCCGCCGGATGCGCCCCGGAACAGCCGTCCCGCCGCGCGAGACGTTCCTCGCGCTCGCCGCCGGGCTCGACCAGCTCGCGGCCGAGCGGGTGCGTGCGGGCCGCGGCGAGACGCTCGACGAGCTCGAGCCGACCTTCACCTACTGCGCCCTGGCGATCCTGGCCGGCCCCGGCCCGGACGCCCAAACGACCACCGACGGGGAGCCCTGACATGGACCTGACGTTCAACGCGAGCGAGCTCGCCTTCCGCGACGAGTTCCGCGCGTGGCTCGATGCCAACCACCCGGGCGAGGCGCCCGAGGGCGAGGACGAGGCCTACGCCTTCCGCCGCGACTGGCAGCGCAAGCTCTACGAGGGCGGCTGGGCCGCCGTCCACTGGCCCAAGGAGTACGGCGGCCGTGACGCGACGCTCGTCGAGGCGGCGATCTTCAACGAGGAGCTCGCGCGGGCGCGGGCGCCCTTCCCGGCCAACGTGCTCGGCCTGCTGCTCGCCGGCCCCACGCTCATGATCTGGGGCAGCGACGCCCAGAAGGACCGCTATCTGACGCCGATCATGTCCGGCGAGGAGATCTGGTGCCAGGGCTTCTCCGAGCCCGAGGCCGGCTCGGACCTCGCCTCGCTGAAGACCCGCGCGGTGCAGGACGGCGACGAGTGGGTCGTGACGGGGCAGAAGGTCTGGACGAGCGGCGCGCAGCACTCCAAGTGGTGCATGCTCGTCGCCCGCACCGACCACGACGCGCCCAAGCACAAGGGCCTTACGTACTTCATCCTCGACATGGAGCAGGAGGCCGTGCAGGTCCGCCCGCTCGTGCAGATCACCGGCGAGGCCGAGTTCAACGAGCTGTTCCTCGAGGAGGCGCGCATCCCCGACGCGAACGTCGTCGGCGGCGTCGGGAACGGGTGGAAGGTCGCGCTCACGACGCTCATGAACGAGCGCGCCGGCCTGGCCTTCGGCCTGCAGGTCGGTCTCAAGGTCAAGCTCGACCAGCTCACCGAGATCGCCGCCGGGCGCGGGCTGCTCGACGACCCGGTCGTCGCCGACCGACTCGGGGAGCTGCACCTGCGCTGCGAGATCCTGCGCCTGACCGCCTACCGCGGCCTGACGGCCACCATGAAGTACGGCCAGCCGGGGCCCGAGGGCTCGTTGACGAAGTGGATGTGGTCGGAGACCAACCAGCAGCTCATGCAGTTCGCGGCCGACCTGCTCGGCCCCGAGGCGCTGCTGGCCGACTCGCCCTGGAGCTACGAGCTGCTGCGCTCGCGTGGCAACACGATCGAGGGCGGCACCACCGAGATCCTGAAGAACATCGTCGCCGAGCGCGTGCTCGGCCTGCCCCGCCGCTGACGGCCAGGAGCGAGAGCCATGAACTTCGACTTCACCGACGACCAGCACGAGATCAAGCGCACCGCGCGCGACCTGCTGGCGCAGCGCTCGAGCTTCGAGCGCGTCCGTGCCGCCGCCGAGGCGGGCGCCTACGACGCGGCCCTCTGGCGCGAGCTGCGCGAGCTGGGCTGGACGGGGATCGCGATCGGCGAGGAGCACGGCGGCGCCGGGCTCGGCCAGGTCGAGCTCGTGATCCTGCTCGAGGAGCTCGGCTACGCCGTCGCCGGCGCGCCGTTCCTGGGGAACGCGCTGGGTGGCCTGCTGATCGAGCACGCCGGATCCGACGAGCAACGCGCTCGCTGGCTGCCGGGCATCGCCAGCGGCGAGGCCACCGCGACGGTCGGCACGCTCGGCCCAGAGGGCGCCGAGCTCGTCCCCGACGCCGAGACGGCGGCGCTGATCGTGCTCGTCGAGGACGGCACGGCGAGCGTCGTCGAGCGCTCCGGCGCCGAGGTCACCGCCGTGCGGACGATCGACCCCACGCGCCGCTACGCGCGCGTCGCGCCCGCCGATGGCGAGCCGCTCGCCGGCGACGTCGCCGGCGCGCTCGACCGCTGCGAGGTGGCGCTCGCCGCCGAGCTCGTCGGCGTCGCCCAGCGGGCGATGGAGATGTCGGTCGCCTACGCGAAGGACCGCAGGCAGTTCGATACGCCGATCGGCGCCTACCAGGCGGTCTCGCACCGCTGTGCGCAGATGCTGCTCGAGACCGAGGGCGCGCGCTCGGCCACGTACTTCGGGGCCTGGGCGGCCGATGCCGACCCCGCGCAGCTCGCCCTCGGCGCGGCGATGGCCAAGGCCTCCGCCGCGGAGGCGGCCCGCAACGTCACCGCATCGGCGATCCAGGTGCACGGCGGCATCGGGTTCACCTGGGAGGCCGATGTGCACTGGCTCTACAAGCGCGCCCAGGTGGACGCGGCGCTCCTGACCGGCGCGCGGACCTCGCGCGCGCGCGTCGCTCGAGCCGCCGCCGCGACCCTCGTGCGGGGCTGAGCGCCATGGACTTCGAGCTGAGCGACCGCGCCAAGCGACTGCAGGAGACGCTGCTGCAGTTCATGGACGAGAAGGTCTACCCCGCGGAGGCCGTCTACGAGGAGCAGATGCGCGCCTCCGGGGACCCGGAGTTCCACCCGCCGATCATCGAGGAGCTGAAGGTCGAGGCGCGCCGGCGCGGCCTGTGGAACCTGTTCCTGCCCCACGAGACGAAGTGGACCGAGGGCCTGCAGAACGCCGAGTACGCCCCGCTGGCCGAGATCTCCGGCCGCAGCCCGCACCTCGCGCCCGAGGCGATGAACTGCTCGGCGCCCGACACCGGGAACATGGAGATCCTGGCGATGTTCGGCACGCCCGAACAGCAGGAGCAGTGGCTCGCGCCTCTGCTCGAGGGCGAGATCCGCTCGTGCTTCGCGATGACCGAGCCGGACGTCGCCTCCTCGGATGCCACGAACATCGCCACGCGGATCGAGCGCGACGGCGACGAGCTGGTGATCAACGGCCGCAAGTGGTGGTCCTCGGGCGCCGGGCGCGAGCGCTGCACGATCGCGATCGTGATGGGCAAGTCCGATCCCGGGGCGCGCACCTACGCGCAGCAGAGCTTCGTGCTCGTGCCGCTCGACACGCCCGGCATCACCCGCGTGCGCAATCTCAAGGTCTTCGGCTACCAGGACCGCGAGACGCACGCCGAGCTCCTGTTCGAGGACGTGCGCGTGCCGGCCTCGAACATGATCGGGCCGGAGGGCGGCGGCTTCATGATGAGCCAGGCGCGGCTGGGCCCAGGCCGCATCCATCACTGCATGCGCGCGATCGGGATGGCCGAGCGCGCGCTCGAGCTGCTCTGCCGCCGCGCGCAGGAGCGCGTCGCCTTCGGCAAGCCGATCGCCGAGCAGGGGGTCGTGCAGGACTGGATCGCCGAGAGCCGGATGGAGATCGACCAGGCGCGCCTGCTGACGATGTACGCCGCCTGGCTCATGGACTCGGCGGGCAACAAGGCCGCGCGCAATGCGATCTCCGCGATCAAGGTGGTCGCGCCGAACGCCGCGCTGAAGGTCGTCGACCGCGCGATCCAGGTGCACGGCGGCGCCGGCGTGTGCGAGGACTTCCCCCTCGCCGAGATGTACGCGGGGCTGCGTACGCTGCGCCTGGCCGACGGGCCCGACGAGGTGCACAAGATGGTCATCGCCCGGCGCGAGCTGCGCCGCCACGCGGGTGCCGGGAGCTGAGGGAGTTCCGCACCGCCCGGCGTCTCGATTAGGGTTGGCGCAGTGCCACGAGGAGGTCGATCGCTGTGAACATGAGGCGCCTGGCCGAGCTCCCGCTCTTCCGAGGCCTGGACGACGGCGCGCTGCGGGAGGTGGGTGCGGCGGTGTCCGAGGAGAGCGTCGAGGCCGGGCGGGTGCTCGTCCGCGAGGGCGACTACTCGCAGGACCTGACGATCATCGACGAGGGCACCGTGCGCGTGGAGCGCGAGGGGCAGGAGCTCGCGCAGCTGGGCCCGGGCGACATGTACGGTGAGGCCGGCCTGTTGCAGAAGGGCATGCGCAACGCGACCGTCGTCGCGCTCACCGACGCGCGGCTCATCCATCTGACGAACTTCGACCTCAACCGTCTGCGCGGCGCCCACCCGGAACTGCTGCAGCGCATCCAGCAGATCGAGGCCGAGCGCGCGCAGCCGGAGTAGCCCGCCGGGTCGCGGCGCCGCTACCGCGCGCGGCGGCGATCGATCGCGTGCGTCGTGAACTGCGCGAGCGTGCCGCCGATCAGCGAGCCCGCGATAACGTCGCCCGGGTAATGCACGCCCGTGTGGATTCGCGAATAGGCCACGAGCGCGGCCAGCATCCGCACCGGAATGCCGGCGCCCGGCCACACGTCGGTGACGGCGGTTGCGAACGCGAACGCGGAGGCCGCGTGGCCGGAGGGGAACGACGTCGAGCCCGGCATCGGGACCTGTCGCTCCTCCGGCACCTCCTGGAGCGTGCGGTCGGGCCGGGAGCGGCGCCAGAGCGGCTTGATCCCGAGGTTCACGACGGCCGAGGTGACGCCGATGCTCGCCAGGCCCTCAGCGGCCGCGCGCCGTCCGCGGGACCCGCTGAGCGCCAGCACCCCGGCGACGGCGAACCACAGCTTCGACTTGTCGGCCGCCTGCGAGACGCGCGCCAGTGCCGCGTCGAGCGAGGGGGTCTGAGTCCTGGCGACCGCGGCATATGTCGCGACGTCGAGGCGCTCGAGCTCCGCGAGCAGTTCCGGGCTGGTCACGATCGTCCGATCCTATGACCTCGAGCGCGATCCGTGCCGTCCTCACCGACGTGCTTCCGCTCGCCGTGGCGATCGCGCTCAGTCCGCTGCCCGTCATCGCGATCGTCCTGATGCTGCTGTCCGAGGAGGGCCGCGTCAACGCGGCCGCGCTGCTCGCGGGCTGGGCCCTGACCATCTTCGCCATCGCGGGACTCGTCGTGGTCGCCGGGATCGACGCCTCCGCACACGCGCCACGCTGGGTCGCGGCCGCGGAGATCGCCGGCGGCGCGGCGCTCGTGGGGGTGGCCGCGGTCGCCTGGGCCCGCCGCGCGCATGGCGGCGCGGAGTGGGGCGCGCGCTGGCTCGGCCTGGTGGACGGGATCCGGCCGCCGGCGGCGTTCGGGCTGGCCGTGGCGCTTGGAGCGTTCAGCGTGAAGGACGCCGCGCTGGCACTCGACGCCGGCTCGCACATCGAGCACGCGGCACTGAGCGCATCGCAGCAGGTCGTGGTGCTGGTCGTGTTCGCACTCGTGGCGAGCGTCGCAGTCGCCCTCCCGCTGGCGGTCGACCTCGTCGCCGGGGAGCGCGCGGCGCCGCTGCTGCGCCGCTGGCACCGCTGGCTCGAGCGCCACTCGCGCACAGCGGCAGGCGCGTTGCTCGGCGTGCTCGGGATCGTGCTGATCGCCAACGGCGCCGCCGCGCTGTGAGCGCTACCCGTAGCGGCGGATCAGCGCCGCGGGAATCGCGTTCGCCCGTGCGATCGCGCGGAAGGCCGACACGCTCGCGGTGCGTGGCCGCCGCGCGAGCGTCACCGGGTCGAACGAGTACAGCCCGAACCTCGGGGCGTAGCCGGAGACCCACTCGAGGTTGTCGGTCAGCGACCAGGCGACGTAGCCGCGCACGTCGATGCCGTCGGCGATCGCGTGCTGCAGGACGCGCAGGTGCTGGACGAGATACCGCGGGCGCAGCGCGTCGCGCGCGTCGGCGATCCCGTTCTCGGTCACGATCAGCGGCAGCCCGTACGCGGCAGCGGTGTGCAGCACGGTGCGCAGGCCGTCCGGGTAGATCTCGGTGCCGACGTCGCTGCAGGTCGTCGGGCAGGTCGGGGCACCGGGAGCGAGGGCCGAGCGATAGCTCGTCTGTGGCAGGAAGTCGAGCACGCCGATCCGCGTGGTCAGGGGAGCGCCCAGCGCGGTGACGCGGCCGCGGAAGTAGTAGTTGACGCCGATGAAGTCGGCCTTGTGCGCGAGGCTCGGGTGGCGCTCGGCGGGCGTGATGACGCCGTCGGCGTTGGCGTCGTAGCGGCCCTTGATCGCGGCGTCCAGGAACAGGCGGTTGAAGAGGTAGTCCGCGTGGCGGGTGGCCGCAACGTCGGCCGGCGAGCCAGGGTCGGCGGGGGTGAACGCGATCATGTTCTGCACGAGGCCGACGCGGGCTCGGGCCGGGCCGCCGCCGGCGTCGACACGGTCCCAGCGCTTGATCGCGTCGTAGGCGGCGGCGTTGGCGAGCGCCAGGTGCTGGACCGCCGTGATCGCCGCGGTATAGCTGAACGCGCCGGGCGGGAAGTATCCGGCGAAGACGCCGGGGATGTTCACATAGCCGTAGGTGGCCTCGACCATCGGCTCGTTGATCGGCGTCCAGTCGTCGACGAGGTCGCCGAGCTTCCACGCCAGGTAGGCCGCGTACTTGCGGAACTCGCCGATGCTGGAGGCGTCCAGCCACCCGCCCCGCGAAAGTCGCGGCAGAGCGGCGTTCGGGTCGATGCCGCGCAGGCGGTCGCGGACGGCGATCGGGTCGTGCAGCCACAACGGGAGCGTGAAGTGCTGCAGCGTGACGAGCGGCGTCATGCCGGCGGCGCGGATCCGCTCGAGCACCTTCCGGTAGTGGGCGACGGCGCCGTGGTCGGCGAGCCGGTCCAGACGCCGCAGTGCCCCGAGCGTCACCGCGGCGCCGGTGCGCACGCCGGCGGTCGAGCGGGGGAAGATGCGGCTCCACTCGACCGAGAGCCGGAACGTCGTGGCGCCCAGGCCCCGTGCGAGCGCGATGTCACCGGCGTAGCGGCGGTAGAAGCCCGGGCCGTTCTCGGGCAGATCGCCGCTCGTGTGGTGGTCGGCGATGTTCGCCGGGTCGTGCGTCCACGCCCACCAGTCGCTGCCCCGGTCGAGGTCGCGCCCGCGCCCCATCTCGCTCTGGAACCCGGCCGTCGCGACCCCCCAGGCGAAACCGGACGGGAAGCGCAGCTGCGCGGCGCGTGCTCCCGCGGGAAGCGCGAGCAGGACAGCGAGGAGGGCGATGCCGAGCAGGCGGCTGCCGGTGCGCGGCATCCGGGCCAGAGTACCCCGCGCGCGGCCTGCGGGCGCCGGTCCGAGGCGGCCGCGATCCGCTGTTACGGTGCACGACGACCCCGGACGCGGAGACCAGAGATGCCGTTCGACACCTTCGTCCTCATCGCCGGCCAGTACGACGACGAGGCCGACGCGATCGCCGACTACGACGCGGTGCACGATGCGTACAAGGAGCTCGGCCTGATCGACACCTACGACGCGGCCGTGCTGACCAAGGACGCCCAGGGGAAGGTCTCGATCGTCAAGAAGCACGAGGAGCCGACGCGCCAAGGCGCGGCCGGCGGCCTGCTCGTCGGTCTCGCGGCGGGGGCGGCGGTCGCGCTGTTCCCCGCCGTGCTGCTCGGCGGCGCGCTGCTCGTCGGTGGCGCGGCCGGCGCCGGCTTGGGCGCGCTCGCGGGCCATGTCGCGGGCGGGCTGAGCCGCTCGGACCTCAAGGACCTCGGCGAGCTGCTCGACGAGGGAGCGAGCGGGCTGCTCGTCATCACCGCCACCGACGCCGAAGCACATGCCGAGGCGGCGATCACGCGCACCAAGAAGCAGGAGCGCAAGCAGATCAAGCTCGACGCCGAGAAGGCGCGCGCCGACAGCCAGGCCGGCGAGTTGTAGTTCCTGAGCGCGGCCACGCGCCGGCGCCCCGTGCGACTGCGGCGGGGCGCCGCCCTAGGCTCTTCGTGTGAGTCGCTCCCGCCTGCCGCGCGACCTGTGGACCGTCGTCGCGCCGCTCGTCGCGGCCGTCGCGCTCGCCCTCACATGGGGGAGCCACCCGTCGCCGGCGCTCGCCGTGCTCCTGGGCGTG
This sequence comes from Solirubrobacteraceae bacterium, assembly GCA_035542555.1. GTDB lineage: Bacteria > Actinomycetota > Thermoleophilia > Solirubrobacterales > Solirubrobacteraceae > F1-60-MAGs163. The sequence goes on from DATKLF010000034.1 coordinate 36,300, forward strand.
GTGCTGGCCGGCGCCGTGCTCGCCTCGGTGCATCACGCCGAGGTGATCGCCCGCCGCGTCGGCGAGCCCTTCGGGTCGCTCGTGCTCGCCGTCGCCGTGACGGTGATCGAGGTCGCGCTGATCGTCACGCTGATGGTCTCGGGCGGGCCGAAGACCGGGACGCTCGCGCGCGACACGGTCTTCGCCGCCGTGATGATCACGTGCAACGGCGTGCTCGGGCTGTCGCTGGCGGTCGGCGCCCTGCGCCGCCGCGAGGCGGTCTTCAGCGCCGAGGGCTCGGGTGCGGCGCTGGGAACAGTCGCCACGCTGGCGACCCTGAGCCTCGTGCTGCCGACCTTCACGACGAGCCGGCCCGGGCCGCAGTTCTCGCCGGCGCAGCTGGCCTTCGCGGCGACCGCCTCGCTCGCGCTCTACCTGCTGTTCGTCATCACCCAGACCGTCCGACACCGTGAGGACTTCCTTCCCGTCGGCGTCGAGGACGGCGCGGTCGATGAGGACGAAGGGGCGCCGCCGCCTGGCAACCGTGCCGCGTGGACGAGTCTCGGCCTGCTCGTCGTCGCGCTCGTGGCCGTGGTGGGGCTGGCGAAGATCGAGTCCGGGCCGATCGAGGACGGCGTGGCCGCCGCCGGCTTCCCGTCATCGGCCGTGGGCGTCGTGATCGCGCTGCTCGTGCTGCTGCCCGAAACGCTCGCCGCCGTCCGCGCTGCGCGGCGCGACCACGTGCAGACGAGCATCAACCTCGGCCTCGGTTCGGCCATCGCGAGCATCGGCCTGACGATCCCGGCGATCGCGCTCGCGTCGATCTGGCTGGAGGGCCCGCTCGTCCTCGGGCTGGGCACGACGCAGATCGTCCTGCTGACGATCACCGTGCTGATGGGCGCCCTGACGGTCCTCCCCGGCCGCGCGACGATCCAGCAGGCCGGGATCCACCTCGTGCTGCTCAGCGCGTTCCTGTTCCTCGCCGTCAGTCCGTGACGGGCCCGGCGCCGGCCTCGTCGCCTTCGGGGCGCGGGCCGCTCGAGGCGGCCGGGGTCGTGCCCACCGAGGCGATCAGCGCGTCCAGCTGCTCGCCTGCGAGCGTGTGGCGCACCACCTCGGCGCGGTCGCTGTCGACGGTCTCGAGCATCGCATCGACGTGGCTCGGCTCGGCGAGCAGCACGATCGCCGAGGAGCCCTTCGGAACGGCGGCTCGCAGCTCCTCGACGAGCGCCTGTGGCTCGAACTCGACCTCGTCGGGCTTCCCGCCCTCGGCGCCGATGGCCGCGCCCACGACGATCCCCGGGGCCATCCCGATCGGCCCACCGAGGAACAGCAGGCCGATCACGCCGCCGGTCAGCGCCCCGGTGGCGGCGCCGTGCTGGGAGAGGTGGTCGGCCTCGTCGACGTCGACGTAGTGCCCGGCGAACGTGCCGCGCAGGCTGATGCGCCCGTTGTGGTGGTGCTCGAGGAGCGCGACCTCGTGGGTCCACGCGGCGTCGGCGCCGGCGCGGTCGCGCATCGTCCCGAACGCGGCCGCGGCGGCCGACTGCCCGTGGAAGCAGACGAGGGCGAGATCGAGGCTCATGACGTGCTCCAGCTCCTTTCCGGCGGTGGCTGCGGCGCGAGTCTCGCAGAACTCGCGGACCCCCGGCGCCCGCCCGCCGCCGGCGCCCGCGCCACTACCCTTGGCGGCGCCGTGACCGCCGCCATCGACGACGCGCCGCTGGCGCCGCTCACGACGCTGCGGCTCGGCGGCCCCGCGCGGCGGCTGGTGACCGCGGCGACCGAGCAGGAGCTCATCGACGCCGTGCACGCCTGCGACGCGGCGGGGGAGCCCGTGCTGCTCCTCGCGGGCGGCAGCAACCTCGTGATCGCCGACGCCGGCTTCGACGGCACCGTCGTGCGCGTCGCCACGCGCGGAGTGGAGCGCTCGCGCGCGGGCGCGACCGTGCACGTGCACGCGGCGGCGGGCGAGTCGTGGGACGACCTGGTGGCGGCGCTCGTAGCCGACGGGCTGGCCGGTGTCGAGTGCCTGGCCGGGATCCCGGGCTCGGCCGGTGCCACGCCGATCCAGAACGTGGGCGCCTACGGGCAGGAGGTCGCGCGGGTGATCCATGGCGTCCGGGTGCTCGACCGCACCACGGGCGAGATCGCCCAGCTGCGCCCCGTCGAGTGCGGGTTCGCCTACCGCACGAGCGCGTTCAAGCGCTCAGCGCGCCACGTGATCCTGGGCGTCACCTTCGAGCTCGCCGTCTCGGCGACCTCCGAGCCGCTGCGCTACGCCGAGCTCGCGCGCGCGCTCGGGGTCCCGGCCGGCGAGCGGGCGCCACTGGCCGACGTGCGTGACGCGGTGCTGGCGCTGCGCCGTGCCAAGGCGATGGTGCTCGACCCGGACGACCACGACACGTGGAGCGCGGGCTCCTTCTTCACGAATCCGGTCCTCGACGCGGACGACTTCGAGCGGCTCGCGGCGCGGGCGGCCGCGCTGCCCGGCCCCGGGCCGCCGCGTTTCCCGGAGCCCGACGGCCGGGTGAAGACCTCGGCGGCCTGGCTCATCGAGCACGCTGGCTTCGGCAAGGGCGAGCGGCGCGGCGCCGTCGGGATCTCGACGCGGCACGCGCTCGCGCTGACGAACCGCGGCGGCGCGACGACCGCCGCGCTCGTGGCGTTCGCCCGCGAGATCGCGGCGGGTGTCGAGGAGCGCTTCGGCGTGCGCCTGGAGCCCGAGCCGGTGCTCGTCGGCGTGAGGCTCTAGCCGCCGGCGGGGCGAACGTCGGGGGCGTCGCGCGGCGTGACGCGGTCCATCAGGACCTCCTCGCCCGAGCGCGTGTCGGGGTAGACCACGTACACCGCCGGGGTCCCCCCGAACCACGTCGCGTTCTCGTCCTCCCCGACGTAGATCGCGGCCCGCGCGGAGCCGTCCTGCTGCTGGACCCAGATCGCCTGGCCCTCGTGGAACATCGCCATGCCGCCATCCTGCCAGACCGAGGCACTACGATCCGCGGTCGCCGATGACCGACGTGGCCATCACTTCCGACGACCCTCCCGCGCCGGCGCCCGGCGCGGCAGCGGCGGCTCGCCGGCGGCGCCTCGGGCTCGCCGCGATCGTCGCGCTCGCCTTCGGCTGGGCGCTCGTCATGCAGTCGCTGGGCTGGGCGCAGACGTCGTACTTCGCGCTCGTCAAGGCGCTCGGCGACGGGACCGCGCAGATCGACCGCTACCACTGGGAGACGCGCGACAAGTCCTACACGAACGGGCACTTCTTCTCGGTCAAGGCCCCCGGCCTGCCGATGCTGCTCCTGCCGGCCTGGAAGGTCATGGACGCGCTCGGCGCGCCCACGCTCGCCCGCGAGGCCGCTGACACCGCGCGCGTCCACGGCGCGCGCCAGTGGACCTACCGGGGCCTGAACGTCGCGACCTACGGGTACTCGGCGACGCGCGCGGCGGTGATGAAGCGCCGGCTCGAGGTCGAGGCGCCGCTGATCTGGGCCCTCGGCCTGTTCGGCACCGTGCTGCCGGCCCTGTTCCTGCTCCTGGTCGTGCGCCGGATCGCCGACCGGGTGCAGCCCGGCCTCGGCACCGCAACCGCGCTCACGCTGGGGATGAGCACGCTCGTGATGCCGTTCGCGGTGCAGCTGTTCGGCCACGTCCTGGCCTCGCTGATCGCGTTCGCGGCCTTCGCGCTGCTGTGGCGTGAGCGCGAGGGGCCCGCGAGGCTCGCGCGCGTCGGCCTCGCCGGCCTGCTGTGCGGGCTCGCCGTGACGACCGAGTACCCGCTCGCGATCGCGGGCGCGATCATCGGGCTCTACGGCGTGCTGCGGCCCGACGCGATGGCGGCCGGCGCCGGAGCGCTCGCCAGGCGCGCCGGCGCGTTCGCCGCGGGCGTGCTCCTCGGGCTGCTGCCACTGCTGCTCTACAACCTCTGGGCCTTCGGGTCGGTGACGACCACCTCGTACGCGAACGCGGTCGACCGGCAGGGCTTCACCGGGCACGACACCCTCGGGCTGAACTCCGGTGGCTTCTTCGGCGTCTCCTGGCCGGACCCGCGCGTCGCGCTGGAGCTGCTGATCTCCCCGCGTGGCCTGCTCGCGATGACGCCGGTGGTCGCGATGGGCCTGATCGGCATCGTCCTGCTGTACCGCCGCGGGCGGCGTGCCGAGGCGTGGACGATCGCCGCGCTCGCCGCCGCCTTCTTCCTCTACGACACCGGCTACTGGCTGCCGTTCGGCGGCGGCTCGCCGGGCCCGCGCTTCCTGATCCCGATGCTGCCGTTCATCGCCATCGGCTTCGCCGAGAGCTGGCGGCGCCTGCCGGCCACGACGCTCGTCCTGGCAACCTGCAGCTTCGTGGTGATGGCCGTCGGCACGCTGACCTACCCGCTGATCGGCACGGGCAGCCTGTGGCAGTGGTGGTCGCGCCTGAAGCACGACAACTTCCAGCACACGCTCGTCAGCGCCTTCGGCGGCGGCAACGGCTGGCCGGCGCTGCTGCCGGTGCTGGCGGCGCTGGCGGCGGCCGCTGCGCTCGGCGCGCTGGCGACCGGCCCGCTGCCGGTCCGGCGCGACCTGCGCATCGCGGTCGGCGCGCTCGCCGGGTGGGCGCTGCTCGCGCTCGTGCTCGCGCCCGCCTTCGGGGAGCGCATGATCCTCGGCGTCGGGCCGACCGCCAAGGGCCACGTCGACCATCAGGGCCTCTCGTCGCCGATCATCGTGGCAGCGGTCGCCGCCGCCGCCCTCGCGCTCCTGCTGGCGCGCCGCCGCGAGCGCCGCGCCGAGGAGCCTCGGCGCTCAGCCGTCGAGGCGGTAGATCACGAGCGTCCCGCGGCGCTCGCGGCGCAGACCTAGCCCCACGATCGGGCGCGAGGCCCAGGTCGCCCAAGCGGATCCCGGCGCGGTGTCGGAGTGGATCACGACGCTCCGCACGCCGCGCGCGCGCAGCAGTGCGACCGATGCGGCGTCGGGGAATCCCTCGACCGCACGCGTCGTCACGACGAACGCGCGCGGGTCGAAGCTGCTGCGCCCGTTGAGCATGCGCGGGAAGCCGGCCGTCGACCAGAGCAGGTAGCGGCGGTTGTCGTCCGGGCGCACCGGCAGCTCGAGCAGCGGGGCGGGCACGTTCGACAGGCCCTTCGGGATCCGCGGCGCGCGCGGATGCGGGTAGCCCGCGAGGGCGGCGCCGCCGCGGTCGACGCCGAACCCGGCGCCCTCCAGGATCACGAGCGCGAGCAGCACGGCCGCGAGCGCGCCGGCGGCGTGCGGCCCACGCCGCAGGCGCACCGCGGCCGTCGCGCGCGCGGCGCCGCCTGCCGCGAGCAGCGCGAGCGCCAGCGTCGTCAGCGTGTGCAGCCGCCCGGGCACGCGGATGCCCTTCCAGCCCGGCACGACGTCGTAGAGCAGCCGGTAGGGGAGGAAGCGTCCGACGCCGTGCATCTGGAACCCCAGCGACAGCACCGCCAGCACGACCGCGGCGACGCCGAGTCCGATCCGCAGGGGGCGGGGGTAGCCGCGCCAGCCTAGCCCGGCGATCGCGAGCGCGAGGATCGCCAGGCCGGGGAAGAGCGTCTCCTCGGGGACGACCGGCAGCGAGTGGCGCACGCCGGCCGTCAGCGCCCCCCACACGAGGTCGGTGTGCGAGGCCGCAAGGAACATGCGCGGCGGCCCGGAGTAGCGCGCAACGAGCGCCGCGGTGCGCCGCGCCTCGGGGTGGTCGTGCAGCACCTGCAGGTAGGGGCGGGCAAGGATGATCGCGACGAGCGCGAACAGCCCCACGCCCACGGCCGTGGCGACGAGGGGGCCGCGCGCGGGCCGCGGGCGCCCGGCGCGCCTCCACCACGCGGCGGCGATCAGGACGAGCACGACGAGCAGGTAGCCGAGCTGCAGGCCGAGCGTGAAGCCGAGCGAGAACTGCCAGGCGCACACCGCCCAGCCGGCGACGATCAGCCCCGGCCGCTCGCGCCGGTAGCCGCGCAGCAGGAGGAACAGCGCCAGCGGGATGCCGCCGCTGGAGAGCACGTGCAGGTGTCCGCCCTGCTCCAGGCGCCATGGCGCGCAGCCGAACGCCGCGCCGCCGACCGCTGAGGCCCAGCGCGACGCGCCGAGCTCGCGCGCGAGCAGGTAGGCCCCCAGCAGCGCGAGCGCGGCCGCGAACAGGAACAGCACGTCGTAGCGGACCACGGCCGCGTGCGGGCCCGAGCCGATGAGGCCGGCCGGCGCGTAGCCGAGCAGCGCGTCCGAGAAGGCCAGCGTGTTGCGCAGCGGCCAGAACTGGTTGGCCTGGAAGAGGTGCAGCGGCTGCGCTGTCAGCGCATGGCCGTCCCAGGCGACCTGCCAGGCCTGCGAGAGCGGGTCGCCGGTGTCCAGCGGGATGTCGCGCCCGAGGTGCAGCGGCAGCGGCCAGAAGAGCACGAGCGACAGCAGCGCCGCGGCGAGGGCCGCGAGCGCGATCTCGCGACCGCCGATCTCCGGCGAGGAGCGCCACCACGTCGTCATCGGCGCCGCAGCGTAGTTCCGCGGGGCGGGAAGTGCGACGCGCCGGCCGGCCGGGCGCTACCGTGCGTCGTCGCATGGACGCCCGCAGAGCACTCGCCGCCGCCGCGCTCGTCACTGCCGCCATGGCGGCGCCCGCGCTCGCCCAGATCCCGCAGATCGCTCCGGACGTGACGAACCTCAAGGTCACGCCGAAGGCGTTCAGGGCCCTGCCCAGCGGCGGCCCGGTCGCCGCGAAGGGGGGCGCGCTCGTCACGTTCAAGCTCGACAGCGGCGCCAACGTGGACTTCCGCGTCAGCGCCCTGAAGCCCGGCCGCCGTGGTCCGACCGGCTGCGTGAAGGGGACGCCCAAGACGACGAAGCAGGCCTGCACGCGCCGTGTCCCGATCCCCGGCGGGTTCACGCTCATCGGCATCCCGGGCTCGAACGAGATCCGCTTCTCCGGGCGGATCGGCGACGCGGCCCTGGGGCCGGATGCGTACCTGCTGATCGCCAAGGCCCGCGGCCAGGCCGCGCGCTCCTTCTCGACGACGTTCAAGATCGTCAAGTAGCCCCGGCGCACCGCAGCCGGCCCGCCGCCGCGGGGCGCCGCCGCCGGTTCGCTAGTGTCGGCCCCCGATGATCGTCGCCGTCGGAGTCGACTACGCCGGCGTCCCGCTGCGGGACGTGGTCATGGTGTCGCTCCACGAGCACGGCCACGATGTCCTGGACTGCGGGGTCTGCGAGGACTACCCGGACATCGCGCTCGAGGTCGCGCGGGCGGTCGTCGAGCGGCGTGCCGAGCGCGGGGTGCTCATCTGCGGCTCGGGCGCCGGGGTCGGCGTCGCCGCCGGGAAGGTCCCGGGCGTGCGCGCGCAGACGATCCACGACGGCTACACGGCGCACCAGGGCGTCGAGCACGACGCGGTGAACGTGCTGTGCATCGGCGCGCGGGTGGTGGGTGAGGAGGTGGCACGCGAGCTCGTCGCGACCTTCGCCGGGGCGCGCGTCAGCGACGAGGCGCGCCACGTGCGCAGGCGCGGAAAGGTCCAGCTCATCGAACGCGACGGCCTCGGGGCGACCCTCGGCGGGGAGTGACGGCGTGCAGCTCGGAATGATCGGCCTCGGGCGGATGGGCGCGAACATGGTGCGCCGCCTGATGCGCGACGGGCACGCGTGCGTCGTCTACGACCCCGAGCCGGGCGCGGTCGCCGCACTCGTCGCGGAGGGCGCGACGGGCGCCTCATCGTCGGCCGAGCTCGTGGCGGCGCTCGAGTCGCCGCGCGTGGTCTGGCTCATGGTCCCTGCCGGGATCGTCGACCGCGTGCTCGCCGACCTCGTGCCGCTGCTCGCGGCCGGCGACCTCATCGTGGACGGGGGCAACAGCTACTACGTCGACGACCTGCGCCGCTCCCGTGAGCTCGGCGAGCACGGCATCCACTATGTCGACTGCGGCGTCAGCGGCGGCGTCTTCGGCTTGGAGAACGGCTACGGCCTGATGGCCGGCGGCGAGGCGGAGGCGATCGCCCGCATCGAGCCCGTGCTGCGCTCGCTGGCCCCCGGCGTCGAGGCCGCGCCGCGCACGCCGGGGCGCAGCGGCGCCGTCGCGCCCGAGGAGGAGGGCTGGCTGCACTGCGGGACGGCCGGCGCCGGCCACTTCGTGAAGATGGTGCACAACGGCATCGAGTACGGGCTGATGGCGGCCTACGCCGAGGGCCTGAACCTGCTGCGCCACGCAGGCGTCGGCGCCCACGCCCAGGAACTGGACGCCGAGACGACGCCGCTCCGCGAGCCCGGTCACTACCGCTACGACCTGGACGTCGCAAAGATCGCCGAGGTCTGGCGCCGGGGCACCGTCGTGCGCAGCTGGCTGCTCGACCTCGCCGCCGCCGCGCTCGCGCAGGACGCCGAGCTCGACGGCTTCGCCGGGCGCGTCTCGGACTCCGGCGAAGGACGCTGGACGGCGCTCGCGGCGATCGACACTGGCACGCCGACGCCGGTGCTGAGCGCCGCGCTGCAGGAGCGCTTCACGAGCCGCGGCGAGGCCGACTTCGGTTGGAAGGTGCTCTCCGCGATGCGCGCCCAGTTCGGCGGCCACGCCGAGAAGCCGCCCGGGGGCGGGACGTGAGCGCGCGCGAGGCCGGCGATGCGCTCGTGATCTTCGGAGTCACCGGCGACCTGGCGTTCAAGCAGATCATCCCGGCGCTGCAGCGGATGGTGCAGGCCGGCGAGCTGACCGTGCCGGTGGTCGGCGTCGCTCGCGAGCACTGGACCATCGAGCGGCTCGACGCGCGCATGCGCGCGAGCCTCGAGGCGAGCGCCGACGGGCTGGATCCCGAGGCTTTTGAGCGCCTCTGCGGGCTCGTGCGCTACGCGCGCGGGACCTACGACGACTCGGCTACGTACGCGGCGCTGCGCGAGGCGCTCGGCGCGGCCAAACGCCCCGTCCACTACCTCGCGATCCCACCCGCGCTGTTCGCGACCGTCGTGGACCATCTCGGCAACGCGGGCCTGGCGGGGGAGGGGTCGCGCGTGGTCGTCGAGAAGCCCTTCGGCCGCGACCTGGCGTCCGCGCAGGCGCTGAACTACGCGCTGCACCGCGTGTTCCCGGAGGAGCGCTGCTTCCGCATCGACCACTTCCTCGGCAAGGGACCGGTCGAGAACATCCTGTTCTTCCGCTTCGCCAACGCGTTCCTCGAGCCGATCTGGAACCGCGACCACGTGCGCCAGATCCAGATCACGATGGCCGAGGACTTCGACGTCGCGACCCGCGGCGCGTTCTACGACGGCGTCGGCGCGATCCGCGACGTCATCGAGAACCACCTCTTCCAGGTGCTCACGCTGCTGGCGATGGACCCGTTCAGCGGCGATCACGGCGACGCGCTGCGCGCCGAGAAGGCGCGCTTCCTGCGCGGCGTCCGCGAGCTGCGCCCGCAGGACGTCGTGCGCGGCCAGTACGCCGGGTATCGCGACACCGACGGCGTCGACCCCCGTTCCACCGTCGAGACGTTCGCGGCGCTGCGCCTGCGCGCCGACAGCTGGCGCTGGGCCGACGTGCCGATCCTCATCCGCGCGGGCAAGTGCCTGCCGATGCGCGCCACCGAGATCGTCGTCGAGCTCAAGAAGCCGCCGGAGAAGCTCTTCCCCAAGCAGCATCCGCACGGCAACCGTGTACGCATCCAGATCAACCCGGAGGTCGCGCTCGGGATCGAGGTGCAGACGCGCAAGCCCGGCGTCGAGGAGTTCGACGTCGAGGACGTGGAGCTCATGGCGATGCGCGAGTCGGCGCACGAGATCCCGCCCTACCAGCGTCTGCTGAGCGCGGCGCTGCGCGGGGAGCACGACCTGTTCGCCAGCCAGGCGACGATCGAGGAGGCGTGGCGGATCGTGGACCCCATCCTCGGCGACGTCACACCCGTCCATCCGTACGAGCGCGGCACGTGGGGGCCGAAGGAGGCCGAGAGCCTCGCGCCCGCGCCCGGCTGGTTCGAGCCGCGGCTGCGCGGCCGCGACCAGACCCACCCAGCCGACCGAAAGGCACAGGCAGCCGCATGAAGGCGACACAGGCACTGCACGAGTCGGGCCAGAGCCTCTGGCTCGACAACATCACGCGCCCGATGCTCGACAACGGGACGCTCGCGGGTTACATCGGCGAGCTGAGCGTCAGCGGGCTGACGTCGAACCCCACGATCTTCGAGAAGGCCGTCGCGGGGGGGAGCGCCTATGACGCCCAGATCCAGGAGCTGGTGCGCGGCGACGCCGACGACGCCGACGTCTTCTTCGCGCTCGCGATCGATGACCTGCGCCGCGCGGCCGACGAGCTCGCCGTCGTGCACGAGCGCAGCGCGCGCCTCGACGGGTTCGTCTCGCTCGAGGTCTCGCCGGAGCTGGCCTACGACACCGATGCCACGGTCGCGCAGGCCGCCGAGCTGCACGCGCGGGCCGACCGGCCCAACGTCTACATCAAGATCCCCGGCACGCCCGAGGGCCTGCCGGCGATCGAGCGCACGATCCACGCTGGCATTCCGGTGAACGTGACGCTGCTGTTCTCGAGCGAGCACCACCTGGCGGCCGCCGACGCGTACATGCGCGGCCTCGAGCGCCGCATCGCCGACGGGCTCCCACCCGACGTCCCCTCGGTCGCCTCGCTCTTCATGAGCCGGTGGGACAAGGCCGTCGCCGAGACCGCTCCGCCCGAGCTGGTCAACCGGCTCGGCCTGGCGATCGGCGGGCGCGCCTACCGCAACTACGTCGAGCTGCTCGCCTCGCCGCGCGTGCGGCGGCTGATGAACGCCGGTGCACGCCCGCAGCGCCTGCTCTGGGCCAGCACCGGAACGAAGGATCCGAACGCATCGGACACGCTCTACGTCGACGGCTTGGCCGCGCCGTTCACCGTCAACACGATGCCCGACGCGACGCTCCTGGCCTACGCTGAGCACGGCGCACCGGTGCGCCATCTGGATCCCGGCGGCGGCGATGCGGAGGCGGTGCTCGCCGAGTTCGCTCGCGCGGGGATCGACGTCGGCGCGCTCGCCGCGCAGCTGCAGCGTGAGGGCGCTGACGCGTTCGTCGCCTCGTGGCGCTCGCTTCTGGAGACGATCTCCTCGAAGCGCAGCGCGCTGGCCGGCGCCTCGTGAGCGGCGGGCGCCCGCTGGACGAGCTGCCGGCGTTCGCCGCGCTGCGCGAGCACGAGCGGCAGCTGCGCGGGCGAACCGTCGCCGACCTGTTCGCCGCGGACCCGCGCCGCGGCGAGGTGCTGCGCGCGCAGGCAGCGGGGATCTACCTCGACTACGCCAAGCAGCGTGTCACGGGCGAGACCCTGGAGCTGCTCGTCCGCCTCGCCGAGGAGGCCGGGCTGCCTGAGCGCATCGAGGCCATGTTCGCCGGCGCGCGCATCAACGTCTCGGAGGGCCGGGCGGTCCTGCACGTGGCGCTGCGGGCGCCCCGCGGCGAACGGATGCTCGCCGGCGGCGAGGACGTCGTCGGTCCCGTGCATGAGGTGCTCGACCGCATGGCGGCGTTCAGCGACCGGGTGCGCTCAGGCGCGTGGACCGGCGCGACCGGGCGGCCCATCCGCAACGTCGTCAACATCGGGATCGGCGGCTCGCATCTGGGGCCGGAGATGGCCACGCTCGCGCTCGCGAGTCGCACGCGGCGTGACATGCGCTTCCGTTTCGTCTCCAACGTCGACGGCAGCGACTTCGCCGAGCAGACGCAGGACCTCGACCCGGCGCAGACGCTGTTCGTCGTCGTCTCCAAGACGTTCACGACGCTGGAGACGCTGACCAACGCGGCGACGGCACGCGCATGGGTTGTCGGGGCACTGGGCGAGGAGGCCGTCGCGCGGCACTTCGTCGCGGTGTCGACCAATGCCGAGCGCGTCAGCGCGTTCGGCATCGACCCGCAGAACATGTTCGGCTTCTGGGACTGGGTCGGCGGGCGCTACTCGATGGACTCGGCGGTCGGCCTGTCGATCATGCTCGCGATCGGCCCGCAGGGCTTCGGCGAGCTGCTCGCCGGGTTCCGCGCGATCGACGAGCACCTGCGCTGCGCGCCGCTCGCCGAGAACCTCCCGGTGCTGCTGGGCCTGCTGAGCGTCTGGAACGCGACGTTCCTGGGGATGCCGACGGTCGCGGTGCTGCCGTACGCCGCCGAGCTGTCGCGCTTCCCCGCCTACCTGCAGCAGCTCGAGATGGAGAGCAACGGCAAGCACGTGATGCTCGACGGCTCGCCGGTGCGCTGGCCGACCGGGCCGGTGCTCTGGGGCGAGCCGGGGACCAACGGCCAGCACGCGTTCTACCAGCTGATGCACCAGGGAACCCAGATCGTGCCCGCCGAGTTCATCGGCTTCACGGAGCCCGTGCATCAGCTCGGCCGCCACCACGACCTGCTGCTCGCGAACATGCTCGCCCAGGCCGAGGCGCTCGCCTTCGGCCGTGACGCCGAGGCGCTGCGCGCCGCCGGCGGCGCGCCCGCGCAGATCCCGCACCGCGTCTGCGAGGGCGACCGCCCGTCGTCGACGATCCTCGTCGACGGCCCGCTGACGCCGGCGGCGCTCGGCAAGCTCGTCGCGCTCTACGAGCATCGCGTGCTGACCGAGGGTGTCATCTGGGGGATCGACTCCTTCGACCAGTGGGGAGTCGAGCTCGGCAAGGTGCTCGCCGGGACGCTCGCCGGCGAGCTCGAGGCCGACGCCGCGCCCCCGCTCGCCCACGACAGCTCGACCAACGCGCTCGTCCGCCGCTGCCGCGCCGCCCGCGGCCGCGCGGTGTAGGGCTCGGGCGCCCGCGGGGGGGCGCGGTGTAGGGCTCGGGCGCCCGCGGGGGGCGCCTCGGGTCGAGTTGTGCACGGTATGCGTGCAGAACTCGACCAGGCCGCACGGGGCCCGAGGCGCCGTTCCATCGGCCCGACCGAGGCGCCGACCCTCGCGCCTCCCTCGGTGGCCCGCGACCACAGGCGTCCCGCGGCGCGGAACCTTCGTCAAGTCCCTCCACGCGCCCGCCCACCCACGGGTCGACTCGTGCACGGTATGCGTGCAGAACTCGACCAGGCCGATGGCCACCGCTG